>CBEULQ010000018.1:0-13268 GCA_965543975.1 uncultured Desulfocucumis sp.
TGGCCATAACGGCGGCCGCCGTAACCATGATCGGGGCGGTGGCTCCCGCCGCATACCCTAATGCCAGCAACACCCCGGCAATAATGCCCGGCACCGCCCGGGGAAGTATGACCCGATACAATGTATAGGATTTGGAAACACCCAGAGAGTTTGCCACCAATCGATAATTCTGATCAACCGCCAGAAGAGCATCGCGGCTGGAGACCACAATGAAGGGAAAGATCATTATGGCCAAGGCCAGCCCTCCGGCCAGGAGTGATATGCCCCAGCCCAGGCTAACGACCCCCAGGGCATAAACGAACAACCCGACAATAATTGAAGGCACCCCGGCCATACTCTGCACCAGAAGGTTGATGAATTCAGCCAGACGCCCGCTCCGCCCGTATTCGCTCAGGTATATGGCGGTCAGCAAGGCCGGAACAATAGATATGCCCAAGGCCAGCAAAATGAGCCACAGGGTTCCTTTGATCGCCGGAAAGATTCCCCCTTCACTGCCCAGGGGAGATCCGCGGGGGGTGTCCAGAAGAAATTCGCTGTTGATGGACGGCCCGCCCCGCCAGACGAGGTAGCTTATTATGGCCAGCAAAATCACCAGAATGAGAATCCCGGAGACCCAAAACCAGCCCATCAGCAGCCGATCGGTGATGGTTTTCTTCATACGGTATAAACCCCCTTCTGCAGCCGCCTCAAAAGAAGGTTTATGCCTATATTCACCGCTATAACCATAACCAGCAGAACCAGTCCCGCAGCGAACAAAGCCTGGTAATGATGGCTGCCGGGTGTGGCACTGCCCAGCTCCAAGGCAATCAGGGCCGTCAATGGCTCGCCCTTGTCAAACCAGGAACCCGGCATGCGCAGCGTGTTTCCGGCCAGCATAAGCACGGCCATGGTTTCACCCATCGCCCTTCCAAAAGCCAGAACCAGCGCGCCAAACATGCCTTTGCGGGCCAAGGGGACCAAAACACGCACCGTCAGATACTGTTTTGAAACCCCCAGCGCAATGCCCGCATAGCGGTATTCAGGCGGGACGGCACGCAGCGCGGCCTCGGAGTTGCCCACCACAAAGGGAATGATCATTACGGCCAGTACCAGAGAAGCGGCGAAAAGGGATTCACCGCTAGCCAGATCGAACTTCACCTCAAAAAACTTGACCAGGACAGCCGCGCCCAGAAAACCATAAACAACCGAGGGTATGCCGGTGAGTATATTGATCACCGGGCGCAAAACCGCGGCGAGCGGCCCGGGAGCAAACTCCGCCAGAAATATGGCGCAACCCAGACCAAGCGGAGCCGCAATGAGCAAGGCCCCCCCTGCCACCCACACCGTGCTGACGATCATCGACAGGATACCGATTTCGGGCGGGCTGTTCAGGGGTCTCCAGGTTGATCCGCTCAAGAAACCGCCTGCTCCCATCTGTGACCAGATCGGCCAGCTCTCCCGGAATATAAAAATGACCATTGCCAAGAGCAGCAGTGAGGAAACAAGCGCGACACTGATTATGATCGAGCTTATTATTCTCTCTTTGAACTCTGGTCCTGGATTAATCAATTACCATTTCCTTCTTTGCTGATGGGAGAATAGACGGACGAGCAGGTATCGCTACCTGCTCGTCCGTCAATATGGCAGAGACTGCTAGCGGGCAACCGGGACATAACCCAGTTCCTCTACTACCTGCAACCCTTCCTCAGACAACAGATAATCCAAGAACTTCTGCTGCCGCTCGTCCGGTGTATCTTTGCTGACCAGCAGCAGCGGACGGCCTACCTTATATGCCCCTGAATTGATGTTTTCCAAGGTCGGAGCGATTCCATCGACGCTGATGGGTATGATCTTGTCCGGATTCTGATTAACCAAACCGCTGGAGACATAACCAATGGTGTCGGCATTATCCATTATCTTTGCCGCCAACGCCCCCATGGAGGGAATCTGTAAAGCCTCATCGGATATGGGGGTGCCCTTCATTATGGTGTTATCAAATACTTCTGCGGCGCCGCCGCCAAGATCACGAACAGCCACTACGATCGGGCGATCGGGCAAGGCCGGATCAAGTTCGTTCCAGTTTTTGATCTCGCCCGAGAAAATGCTGACCAGCTCTTCAGTGGTCAGGTCGGGCTTTACCTCGGCAACCGGGTTTTCGGAATTAACCCCGATCACCAATACGTCGGAACCCAGCTGGGTGATACTGCCGTCGGCAAACTGCTCTTTTTCTTCATCCTTCAGGGTCTTGCTCACCATACCAAAGTCAAATGTCCCGTCAAGAGCTGATTTCAGGCCAAAGCCGGAACCACCGGTGGAAACAAAGATAACAATGGGTTCTTCCGGAAGACTGGGGTCAACCTTGTCCCAGGTCTTGAATTCTTCAGTGAAATTGTCGGCACATTTGGCGATGATGGGGGCCAGGGTGCTCGAACCACCGATTCTGATAGAGTAGCTCTCGGTTGAAGCCGCATCATCCTCACCGGCCGAATCATTGCTTGTACAGCCGGCCAGCAGGGCAAAAGCAAGGACACAACACAGCAGTACACTTAACCACGCCTTCCTCTTCACCAATAACAACCTCCCAGCCATGTGTTTTATATACTATATATATTACTTATCATTTTTTGTCTAATAACCTTCCGTTATATCACAGACCGGCTCATCCCGCGATAGGGCTGGGAACCTTCCTTCGCAACGCGCATATGTTATATGGTATCAAATGGCAACCAGGGGGAGTGTTGATAATGTCGCGGCAAAAGCCCCGGCAATGTGACGGCCGCCTGTATACCGTCGCCGCTTCAGATACGCTCTTTGGCATTGCCCGCCAGTTCGGAGTGACGGTCGCGCAAATCATGACCGCCAACCCGCAGATCCAAAACCCCGACGTCATTTTTGTGGGCCAGGTGATCTGCATTCCCCGTCCAGCATCCGAACCAGGTGACGGGCTGTGCGTCCTTACACTGCGGTTTCTGACGGAAGCGGGGCGCGAACTGCCCACGGTTAACGGGGCGGTGCAGCTTGAGGCTCGCGTCATTGTCCGGGCAACGTTTACCCGCCCGGTGTCTCGGGCCTTCTTTTTCCTGGAACCAACCGGCACGGAAACCTGTGAACTGGCCCGGCTGATTGGTGTGGATTGCCCCAGTGCGGTGACCGGGGTGGCCGAGGTACTGTGGCAGGTGCCCGCGGGCACCTTGGGCCGCGTTTTTGTGGTAGCCTGCCTTAACAGCATCTGCGCCAAATCGGAAGAACTGCTTGTTGTACGCAATACCTGATGGGATTTATACCAAACCACTCAGGCCCAAATTGTGTGGGACTGCTGCGGACAGTCTCCTTCGCAACTATGAACTGCCGCCGTAGATAAGGATCCTTTTCGCACGCCTTCGCCTCCGCTAGGGTGGCCAGGAGCAGCCCTCCTCATTCTGCGATAGGGCTGGGAACTCTCTTATTCTTTTCGGTCGTAATAGTGGTAGAAGCCGATATACAGGACCACCAGCAGGAAGATCACTACCCCCAGCATGTCGTAGGGATTAACCGTGATTTGCGGTCCGAAAACAGATCCCGCCAAGACAACGAGTCCACCAATAATTACGAAGACGCTGACCGCCGCATAGGCCGCCTTGCCCGTTAAATAATAGACCCGTTCATCATATGGGTTCATTCCCCGTTTCTGAAGCTCTTTGACCCTTTTCGTTTTGATACTGCGAATTACAAACACCGCCAGAGTCGCGGCAATCAGGCCTGTGCCCAAACCGACCTTCCCGATGTAAACCGCCCAAATACCCAACGCCAGGAGCAACGCCTGAAAACCAGTGCCGATCCAGTAACGGACTTGGATTGTCATCTAGTCATCCCCCTCTCCATTTTCCAGCAGAAACACGTCTTCGATCTGTAAGCCGAACACCCGGGCGAGCTTATGGGCCAGTATCAACGAGGGATTGTACTTGCCCTTTTCCAAGGCAATGATAGTCTGACGCGACACGCCCACCCGGGCCGCCAGATCTTCCTGGGTCAAAGACTCCCTTTCACGTAGTTCTCGCAGCCGATTACGCATCAAAACACCACCGGTTATATTGTAAAGCTAGCTTTACACCAGTATACTCTCCAGCATCCTCGATGTCAAGTACGCTTTACAACAAAAACTGAGGAAACCACTCCCACTCCCGATACCGGTGTGTGGACCAATCCCTTCGCCGATGTATCGGAGGATGCCTGGTACTGCAATGACGTCCGCTATGCCTATGAGCACGGGCTGATCCGGGGAACGGCAGCGGACCGGTTCGGGCCACAGATCCCGACCAATCGCGGGATGATGGTCACCATCCTCTGGCGGCTGGAGGGTGCGCCGGAGGCCTCAGGGTCCATGCCCTTTACCGATGTGGCCGCAGGCAAATATTATGAGGCCGCTGTTAAGTGGGCCGCGGAAAACGGTATTGTGGACGGCTACTCGGCCACCGGTTTCGGCCCGGAGGACGGGATCACCCGCGAGCAGCTGGCCGCCATCTTATGCGGTTACGCGGCATACAAGGGCCGCGATGTCAGCGCCCGCGACGATCTGTCCGCGTTTAAGGATCGGCCTTCGGATTGGGCTTTGGAAAGCGTGCAGTGGGCGGTGGCCGAGGGTCTGCTGGGCGGCAAGGGCAATGGCATGCTCGACCCCAGGGCCGGTGCCGGGCGTGCCGAGTGCGCGGCGATTCTGAAAAGGTTTATTGAGAAATATGAACTGATGTAGAACACCGCGCCGGGACGACACGAACGCAACTGAAGCAACCCCGAAGACAAAGCAGCATTTAAAGAGGCTACTGACAGTAGCCTCTTTAAATGCTGGTACGTTCGTTATGGTCCGCGCTTATTTGGATAGCAGCGGGTTTATCTTTCCGTTATCGCCACAGCCGTCCCGCCATCTTTCACTTAAACGCCATATGACACAAGGGGACCGCCGCATTGTGTCCGTGTCCCCACTGGATCTTCTGCACCGGAATCAAACCCCATATCCTCTTCGCCGGCCTCTTCCTCCCTGGGCAAAACGTCCTCCCTTTGTCCTGCATCCGGATCAGGCACCGGCTCCTCCCGGGCGGGCGCATCGTTCTCATCCCAGGCGTCTCCCTCTTCAGTCCCGGACTCAGGTTCTAATTCTTCTGCACCGCTATCTTCATCCTTGGGAAGAACATCGTCCCTTTGATCCGGCACCAAATCAGGTTCACTGTCTGCGCCAGTTTCGTCCTCAAAAGAGGAGGTAGTCCCTTTTTCCTCTACGGAGACTTCTTCCCCAAGCTGGAAGGAAAAGGTTAGCTCTCCGGCTCGGGAGTAAAACCGATGGCTTTTCGAAAGATCCGAATTTAAAACCACACCTTTATCGCCAAAGATCCAGACTGCTCCGTCAAGAGTGGCTCGCCATACATCGCTGAGGCAGCCTTCCAGTTCGGCTTTCTCAACAGAACCGGCAGGATAGGGCACCCCGTCACCGGCCTTTGCCCAAGCCAGACCGTCGGCTGAAGTGTAAACGATATCTTTTTTCCCGTCGTGACCTTTGACGAACCAGGTACCATCACTAAATACCACATCCAAAAGCTTTATGGACGCAAATTCCTGCTCCACCACTTTCCATTCCCCGGCATCGGTTGAGGTGAAAATGTAGCCGTAAGAAGCCGGGGCATCTTCATCACCGTATCCGCCCAAAATATGTTCACCTACGGCAACGTACCTGCCGTTACCATACGCTATCCCGTGCACCGCGCCAAAGTACTGACCTCGCTCGTTCCATATCTCCGGTATCAGGGTAAATGCTTCCCAGCTTTCACCATCATCACCAGAGGTCAACACAACGCCTTCCGTAAACTCACTGTGGTCTGCTGTATCAAAATTCTTCGCTCCTGCCAGGAGATAAACGCCATTACCATAGGCCATGTTTTCAAAATCAAAGGGGTTCGCCCCAATAGCCTCTGTCCAGGTGTCCTTATCTGCAGAAATATGTAGACTGCCATAATTCCCCCTGCTAAACTCTAAATGCCCGGCGGCGGCATCTCCGTATTGGTTTTTACCCTGAATACTAAAACCTTCAAGGACTCCCTCCGCATTTTGCTCCAGTTTAAGGGTGCGGGTCTCGGCTACATAAGAGTAAAGCCCCTTATATCTTATCTTGAAGTCTTCCTCGTTAAAGTACAGGTCCCGGTATCCATAATAATCACCCTCAACAACAAGTACCTGCCAAGTAGCGGCCCCGGCCTTAAGGACCGCTATCGCGCCCTTTTTTAACGAACCGAACCAGGCCACAAATTTGCCGTCCCCGTAAGCCAGATAGTCCCAACTCGCACTGCTTTCCCCGGGTACTGCGACATCATAAGCATTCCACTCCAAGTCATTATCGGACACGAGTATGGTTGTATCATTTGTAATTATGACAAAACGGGATCCATCAGAAACTATGGCCCGGCACTGAATACCAGCGGGTACTCCGTTTGCCTCCCAGCTCAGGCCATCCGTTGAGGAAAAAATATGATGCTCTCCGTCTTGGTAGCCCAGGGCCACAAATCCGTTTGCTCCATAGGCCACATCAGAATACCGCCTTGAAGCATCTTTCGTGGCAGACCAACTCTTACCGTCCGCCGACACGGCAATTCCATCCCCTACGGCTACAAAGCTACCGTTGCCGTAAGCCACGGCCTCTGCGGATACCCCTGACCAGTGCTGCGTCCAGGTCTGACCATTATCTTCTGAACGAATGACCGCCCCGTTTTCTCCAACCCCCACGTACACTCCGTTCCCATCCCAGGCAAAATCAGAAATGCTATGGCCCGAGATATTTACGGAAGCAGCCTCCCCGTCAGTTATGGGCACCGCTTCAAAGTTGGCCACAATATTTAACCCTCCAGGAGGCATGGCAAATATAAATTCAAACTCTTCCCAAACAACCTCACCATCTATGGTCCAGTTCTTGAACGCATAGCCAGAGTTCTCTTCCGCTTTCACGTAAACCTCAGTCCCCGTGGGAAAGCTCCCTTCCGTTCCGATAACGTCATTAATATAAATTCTGCCCCCTGTTGGCACATTGGGTTCAACCTGCAAGGCACGCATTTCCCCATCAGCGGGAACAAAATTACCCACAACTTCAATGTCTTGGGCGGGCATTGGATACATTAGCCTGGGCAACCAGCCTACCGGCCTGCCGTCCACCGTCCAGTTAATGAACACATAGCCCTCATTTGGCACCCCTTGCAATTCAAAATAGTCGCCCTCACCATAAGCTTCTGTCTCCTTGTTTTCACCATCAATTAGTATGCTTCCCGCTGCTTCATCATTGCTGCTGGCCGCAACCATATATAAACCACCGGGCTTGAAATTAGCGGTAATAGTCGTATCCTTCTTGGGCATGTAATAGGTAAACTCGGCTTCGGTGCCCACCACCCTGCCGTTGATGGTCCAGTAGACAAAGGTATGATCTCCCGAAGGCACCGCGGTTAAAGAAACCGGCGTACCTGCCTGATAGGTCCCCTGGTTTACACCGCCTTCCATAAAGGCCGTGCCTCGAGAGCCGTCGTTGGTTCTCACAACGAGTTTATAGGCCTCCCCGTCACCCTCAGAAGGCTGAAAATTGGCTTTGATGGTGAGAGCCCCATCCGGCATAGTAACGGTGAGCTCCGGGTCCGTCCCCCTTATTTCCCCGTCTACGGTCCAGTTTACAAATTCGTACCCTTCAAATGGTACGGCGATCATGCGGAGGGTGGCCCCGGCCGGATACCTGTCGAATATATGCAGGTTTTGCATTATAATCCGCCCGGACTCCTGGGGAGAAGGAAGAAGAGTAAGCTGATGCTCAGGAATGTTCGCATTCCTGAAAACAGCGGTCAGTGCCACATCCTCAGCCGGCATGGAATAAGTCAGCGCAGGGTCTTCACCAATGACCTCCGGCCCCTCCTCTGTCATTACCGCCCAGGCCACAAAAGTATAATCTTTGTCGGGAGTTGCCCTGAGCACAACCTTTTCGCCGGCAAAATAACTTCCCGCGCCGGTGACCGTCCCGCCGTTTCCGGGACTTGCACTTACGCTTAACATATACACTTCCGGGTCATCGGCAACAAAGTTGGCGGTAATTGTAACTTTGGCGTCGGGCACTTTGTAATTAAAGGCGGCCTCTTCACTGATCGCCATGCCGTTAATGGTCCAGTTGACAAAGCTGTAGCCCGGCTTTGGTGTCGCCAGCAGGGGAACAATGGCGCCCGGCTTGAATTTGTTGCCGGCCTCCTTGTCTACCTTTGCTGTGCCCCCCTCCGCAGGCAAAGCTTTTACGGTCAGGGTAACCGTGCTGGAAAAGGACTGCAGATGCGGATAGGGGTATTCCCCCGGAGGCTGGAAATACCATGTCTTGGCAAAATCAAAGCCCATGAAGGAGCTCTGATTTCGCATCTGAGTATCACTAAGAACCTTTACGCCGCCGGTCCCGGCCGGATTGCCAACCCCCTGGTTGGCCGAAGAGGACATGAAGTAGCAGTTTTTAATATTTGCCGAGGCCGCCGTCAGGCCGCCGATGATGCCGCCTGCGGCATTGATTTTCTTGGGGTGGCCTGTATTGGCTATTGAAGATTCAATTGGTCCGGTATTATAGGAGGTCTCCACTTTGCTGGCCGGATCACAATTCCCAACTATCCCGCCTGCGGTGGCCACATAGTCACCGCTGGCCGTAACCGAGCCGGTGTTAAAACAATTAACCGTGGAACTGTTCCGGGCATAGCCCACAATACCCCCCGCAAAACTATGCTCATTACCCTGGGTCAAGATCACACCTTCATTGAAGGAAGTCTCGATTTTCCCAAAATTCTCCCCGGCTATCCCCCCTGCCGCGCCGGTCGTGTTTAACACCTTAACCCGGGCCAGGTTAAAGCAATTCTTTATGGTGCCGGCATCATTCCAGCCGGCAATGCCCCCGGCATAATTGGTAAAGCCGTTCCGGGCGGTGACCTGCCCCGTTACCGAGCAGTTTTTTATCTCACCGTCATTTTTGGCCACCAAACCCCCGGCGTAATTGTAGCTGGCCTCTTTGTCCTTGATACCCATCTCCGCGGTAATATTTACGTTTTCCAGCTTCAGCTTTTGAATCTTGGCATCCTTGTCTATTGCCCCGAACAGACCGGCCAAAACAGTGTTGGCCCCACCTGTACCAAGGTTAACCTTAAGATTGGATATGGTTTTTCCCTTGCCATCAAAAGTGCCTTTAAAGGGACGATTCGGATCATTGCCAAT
The DNA here is from genome assembly GCA_965543975.1 of uncultured Desulfocucumis sp. GTDB lineage: Bacteria > Bacillota > Desulfotomaculia > Desulfotomaculales > Desulfocucumaceae > Desulfocucumis. The sequence continues at coordinate 9,214 of CBEULQ010000018.1, forward strand.
GGGGGTCCAGGGAAGATTGTTCAAATCAATATCTGTGCCCAGCACAATCTTTTCCTTGGCAAAGCTGTTTTTGCCGCTGTTCACCTGCTCCGCAATCCAGGCCAACTGTTTCCCGCTGGTAACCAGGTAACTACCGTCTTTCAGCTTATAGATCACATTGGCGGTTTGCCCATTCCAGGTGTCCTTGTTATTTTCGGGCAAAAACTTTGCTGTAAAGACCGTGTCTTTATAAGGCATCACCGATGTAAAGCTTTCATCCACACTTTGGATCTCACCGTCCACCTCCCAGTGATCAAAAACATAACCCGCACTGGCTGTGGCCGTGACTGTGAACACTGCGCCAGCCGCAAGTTCGCCCGATTTTGTTACTTCCCCTCCCTTGGCAGGGTCGGCCATTACCGTGAGTTTATAATTTTTGGTCATGTTGGCCGTAACCGTCACGTCAGCCTTGGGCATAACGTAAACAAACTTGTCTTTGGTACTGACAATTTTCCCGTTCACGGTCCAGTTGTCAAATGACCATCCAGGCACAGGCTTTACGCTCAAGGTCACACTTGTACCCGCCCTGTACACACCTCCCCCTTGCAGGGTGGCGGCACCCTTGGGGTTGGACTCCAGGGTCAAGCGATGGGAAGAAGTGCTCCCGCCTCCCCCCGAACCGCCGCTGCCTCCACCGGTGCTGGTGCCGCCGGTACTGCCGCCGGTGACGGTCTTTCCGTTGACCGTGGCCTCGACTCCTTTGGGCACCGTGACACTGCCGGGCCTTTGCTGGATATTCACCTTATTGGCATTAATGGTGGCGGACTGGATTCTCCCGCCCCCCTCAATATTGCAGTTCACATCACACACCAGTGAATTTACAGCAGCCGTGTTTTCAAGGGTCACACTGGCATCCGCGGCTGAATTACTGATAATCAATTCGGCTATCGTTCCGTCTTTTGCTTTTACTGCACAGCCCGGGGTCTGTACCTCCACCCGGCCAAAGCTGCCTTTTAGCTCTACAGTGGCCCCTTCCGGAATGGCGATAATGGTGGTTTCAATACTGTTGCCGCCTTCAAGAATGACCTGGTTGGATCCAACCAGAACCGAATCCACAGAGGAATTGCCCTGTGCCGCAAACCGGACGGGTGCACCATCGGGGACATTTAAGGTCACCGCTCCCAACCGGGTATTGATAATAATGACGCTGTTAATACCCCCGCCGCAAATCAGGGTCTCGCCCCTGACAGTAACCCCATCCAGGGTCACATCGCCGTCTCCGACACCTTCGGTTATATACAGGTTGCCGTTTATGGTCATGTTTTTGAGCACTACACCGGAAACCGCAACGGTCACATTGCTGTTCACGACTCGTCCTGCACCGTCATACTCGCCGGCCTGATTAAAAATCTCCCCGGCCACATTGACAATAATAGCCGCCACTTCAGCCCGGGTCGTATTTTTCTTGGGGAAAAAGCGGCCCCCTGAACCTTTCATATAGCCTTTCTGGACTATGGCCGAGACCATTTCCCCGGCCCAGGGAGAAATATCACTATCATCCGTAAAATCGGTTTCTCCCGAACCCGGCGCCAGCTGCATTATCCTGGCGATGATGACCGCGGCCTGTTCACGCGTAAGCTTGTCCGAGGGCGCAATCATCCCCTTGCCTACACCCCGTAAATATCCCTGGGTTGCCGCCACCGAGATCTCCCGGGCAAACCAATCTGAAGGCTTTACATCCTGAAAGCTCATCCCGGAATCCTTAAAAAACCCAAAAGCACCGTTTACCAACGCGGCAAACTCAGCTCTTGTAACCGGGTCATTAGGGCGAAAGGAGCCCTTGCCGTCCCCATTCATTATGCCTCGGGCGTGCAGTATTGATATTGATTCCTCTGCCCAATGACCATCAATATCACTTGGAGCTGCGCCTGCCGGCACCGCCACACATAAAGCGATGACCAAGGCCAAAAACAGGGCCAGTGCCCCAAGGCGCCATACATGGGAACGCATAATCATAGTGATTCACTCCTCCAGGATTTTACTTCATTTCGCTGCGCCCGCCTACTTATCTGCCACGCAGCACCTTCCAATGTATTAGCATAGGGGCTGACATGCCGGGTGTCACCTCGACAACTCGCATGACATAAGCAAAACCCCCCTCATTAGAACTAATGAGAGGGGCCAAAACACGGCGTTACCGCTATTTTTTGTAATCCTGGAGGAGCAAGAGCAGCTCGGTGCGGCTGTTGATATTCAGTTTCCGGTAAATAGAGGTGCAGTGGGTGTTGATGGTGGCATAGGCCCTGGATTGCATCCCGGCGATCTGCCGGAGGGTGTAGCCGTCGAGGAGCAGACGGCACACCTCCCTCTCGGCCGGGGTCAGTTTATAGTCCTTCAGCCTGGCCTCCAGCCGCGAGCCCCGACTGATGTCCGGGCGGTACACATCGTCGATCCATTCGCCGGAGTACAGCATCTTAATAAAGAAGGGGGACAGAATGAAAAACAGGATGATGATGCAAATCGATACAAAAGCCATCAGGATAGACGATACCAGGAGCTCCGTCCGCCCGAAAACGTGCACAAACAGGGACACAGCCAGATAGCACAGGGAGGAGAGCAGAAAGCCGGCCAGATAGAAATAGATGCTGCGGAACTTCTTGATCATCAGGCCGGCGAGATAGTAGGTGTTCACAATGCCTATCGCATAGGCGACCCCAAAGCAAAAGGCCGCCCCCAGCCCCGCCTCCGGATACTCGATCCGGATGATATCGCTCACAAACCCCACCGCCAGAAAGGCCAGCGATAGGTTGAGCATGATGCATATATTCATCGAAAAACGGACCTGCAGGAAAAAAAGCGCCGCCAGGCCCAGCAGGATCCCCAGGAAATAGGCGCCTTCGATCCGGCTCGGCGCCAGGCCACTGATCTGCTGCAGGGCCGCCGGCGCCATCACATCGTTTAAGGCGAACATAATAAAAACGACCGGCAGCAGGGAATAGGCCTCCAGAGGTGCCTTAATTCTTTCGAGGGAGGGAATGGTGCTGGCCCGGGCTTTAATCAGGTAGGTGCTGTACGCCAGGCTTAACATAATGAACAGAACGAGGATCACAGAGGGATGCAGGCCAAACTGGGTGCTGTCCAGCACCGGTTTGGCATACAGCAGTAACCTGGGAACCAATACCACCAGGATCATGGCGTAAAACTTTTCGGAGTTGTTCAGCACCATGAAAAATGCATAAATGTGGGCGATAAATATGTGCCCGATACAGGGCGCGGCGATCAGCATAATGGCTTTCGACAGGGTGCCGGGTCCCAGGAACAGCACTGCTGCGAAACAGGCCATACAAATGAGCACGCTGTAAAAGGCGGCGGGGACAAATTTCTTGCCGTCAAAAAGAATGGGGATCAGGCTCCCGGTGATCAGCATGACGTAAAAGTGTAAATTTGAATCCCCCACGATCGCACTAAACGGTTCGCCTTCGAAGGCAAAGCCCATGGGGAGAAAGAAGGCGTAGAGCCAGACGGCCACGGCAACCAAGCCCCAGAAATAGGGCCGGTTCTCCCTGGTGATATGCTTGATGCTCAGCCTGCTCCTGGTCCGAAACAGGACCGGAAAACGATCCTTTAGATTGACCGTAGGCACTCCCACTCTTGCCGCACCACCTATACGCGCTTATGCAGACTATGACAACAATACACACGGTTATATTAATAAACCTTTTGTGCTGCTTCCTGCAGGTCAAATATAGTATAATACGCTTTTGCGTATAAGGGTGTGTAATTTTAAATAATAGGTAAGCAGCGATATAAAACAAAAAGACCCGGGTCATCACCCGGGTCATCAAAAGCGATTTCGTGAGTCATCTGGCGCTGGAGTCCAAACAGGACCTGCTATTTCACACGAACTGTTACCAATCGGAACCATACCAGCCGGCCGATATGGCCGCAGCCCATTTTGCCGGACAGCTTCGCCCGCCGGGCGCGGATTGAAGAACTGCTCCGGGATGCGCACGGTAGCATAGTGTTACCGGTCACTATAAAATGAACACAAATGGCCACGAAAACTAGGCCACCTG
>CBEULQ010000019.1:0-13263 GCA_965543975.1 uncultured Desulfocucumis sp.
AACCGAAACCTTAAAATATAATGATGCCGAAACGGTAAGAACCCTATCTCAGTTTGCCATACTTGACGATTTTCGTCCGTGTGATGTTTCAGATATCTTTGATATTAATGATGCTGAATGCTTTATAGATCTCCTTATGGCAAAGAATCTTTATTTGACTAAAACTTCTTCCAACAGCGGCAACGCATACCGCCTCCACTCGCTTTTCAGAAATGCCCTCATTGCATTGGGCCGTAATATTTTCGGCGAATCTGGTATAAATGAGCTCCATGTCAAGGCTGCGAAATATTATAATCAGTTGGGCGTATTTGAACGTGCCATACATCACTATCTGGCCGCCGGAAGAGTAAAGGACGCCGCTGATGTACTAAGTATAAATGGAGACAATATGCTCAGCAGCGGGTTAACAGAAACGGTTAAAATGCTTGTGGAGCGATTTCCGGAAGAATACAGGGAAACGCAGCCATATCTGCTTTTGTACTACGGCATAACTAATAAAAGGGCTGATTTTGACAAGGCTCTGGCGTACATGGAAAAAGCACAGAGGCTTTTTAAAGAAGCTGGTAATACCGCCATGCGGGTCAAAGCCCTCCTTAATATAATCATTACCTGTGTTTATCAAAATAAAATGGATACTTTAAAAACTGTTGCGCAAAAGTTACTGTCTATTCCGGAAGCTATGGAATATGAGTGGTGCAGAATTTCACTAATGGTATTATCTTTCGCAAAATCCACTCTTAGCGAAAACTTTGCGGAGGCAAACCACATTTACTCGGCTCTGATGCATTTCAAGCTTGACAAGGAAGATCTGTGCGTAACCTATTTAAATGGCTGTTTGCTTCGCCATAGGCAGGGTGATTTGGACGGAGCATTACAGATATTGGACAAGCTTTTTGATCTCACGCTGGTGAAATTGGATTTAAACTGGCTTTCTTTTGCGCTTAGGCTAAAATGCAGCATATATTATCTTAAAGGAGACTTTCAAGAGTTACAGGTATGCGTGGATGAATTGCTGGAGCTCGGTGAAAAATATGACCACTACTACTGCAAGTCACATGGCAAGCTTCATGTAGCCCTGATGAAGTATTTGACGCATGACAGTGAAAGCGCCATATCCTATATTTGTTCCGCACAGCGGGATTTCACCGCTTTTGAAGACAAAAGCAGTGCCTGTATATGCCGGCTGTATCATTATCTATGGATATCCGGCACAAAGGATTCAGTGGATGCGGGTCAGATTGCGTCCGTATATAACGAAATAATGGCGCTAAATCCCGGTCTGGCAGATGACGATAACGCAGGATCCCTTGCAGGTGCTGCACTGCGTGAGGCAGGGGAATATGAAAAGGCAGAGGAGATTCTCCTGAAATCATATAACTCAAGTGTTTTTAAAGGTGCAAAGCAATTTATTGCCGGCACAGCCTTTCACCTTGCCAAGCTTTATTTCAATCTGAATGACAGCAACAAGGGCATGGAATATCTAAAAAACGCTCTTTTAATATCGAAGGAAAATGCCTATACGGCGTTTTATGACCTGCATTTTCCCACCCTTGTGGAAATGTGCGCCCGCGCTATCTCTGCAGATATTCATTCGGCGTATGCCAAAACCCTATTGGAAAAGTATTTTGTTACTGCAGGAATAAAATACTTGGCAAGAAATGCAGGTGCTATTCGCTCAACGGCGGCAGCTCGTAATTTTATACAAAGGTATAATATAGCAAACAAAGCTCCCCAAAAGGATATTGCAGTAAATCTTTTGGGTGGCTTCGAGATTATAGTAGACGGTGAATCCGTGAGTGAAAGCTTTTTTAAAACCCGTAAAATCTCCGGCATATTAAAATATCTCCTATTAAACCGGGAACAATATGTAACCAGGGAGAGGCTTGCCGGTGTATTCTGGCCAGAGTCCGATAAAAAGTCCGCATTAAACTCCTTGAGAGTGGCACTGTGCGAAGTCAGAAAAACCCTTTCAAAGTTAGAAATTTCTTTTGAAAGTTCAGCGCCTCTCATTGTGGAAAATGAATTGGGGTTTTGCATTCCAAAAGGGGCGTTTAAAACCGATACTGATGAATTATTGCGTATGTTCAATAGCATGAGAAGCATTGCGCCTACTGATGATGTCAAACCGGTTTTGTCAGAGCTGCTGACTCTTTACAAAGGAGATCTTTTGCCGCATGATTATGAGGACTACATTGCTATAGATCGTGAATATCTCAAATCCATATTTATTGAATCAGCATACAAAATGATTTCCATACTCTTATCGGAACAGGATTATACTGGTGCAGAAGGCATAATATTGCGAATTATCAAGTCAGACCCGTTCAATGAGAAGGCCTATAGCATTTTGATTGACATGTACCGGTCTACCGGACAGAACAACCGCGCCGATTCCATGTTACGCCAGTTCGAAAAGAGATTTGAAGCTGAAATGGAAGTAAAGACGAAATTAAAATTTGTAAAGTAATACACTTTTGTAGGTATGCCTAAGTCACACTCTCTTCATCAGATGCAGGCTATTCTAGTTGAGGTAGCTCAGATATCAAGTAGAACCACTTGACATCTGAGCTACCTACCAACTTCAAGTCCGCCATGCTGATGAAGGAGCCAGTCACCTGAACAATCCGTGACGTACCAATGACTTCGCCACGATCATCCAATGCCTTTACCTGACAATATGGCCCAACTGAATTAACAGCAATATCTGTCTCAAATCCTGTGCGAGGGGTGCTCTTTACCACCACTGACAGTTTGACTAAAAAACCCGCCCTGGTTCCGGTGGCGGGTGTTTTTTACACTGTCTGCCTCAATTCATCCCCCGGAGCGGCCCTATTGGCCGCCACTGCCACATACCGCTCCAGTTTGTGCAGAAAACTGTATTTCCATCTGGCATTGAGACCGTTCATTAACGCCAGGGCATGGATAAATTTTATCATATCCGCGTTGCCCGCTCTCTCTCCCAATCCCCCCACGGTAGTATCAACGTATTGAACTCCGGCCTTTACGGCTGCAATGGAATTGGCCACTGCCATGCCGAAGTCATTATGACCGTGAAATTCAATTTCTATTATTTTTTTCTCAGACAGAGCGGACAACCTTTCATAAACGGCCAGGGGGTAAAGCACCCCCACTGTGTCCGCATATCTAAGGCGGTCGGCACCCTCCTCCCGGGCGGTCCGGGCAAATTCCTCCAGAAAAAGAGGGTCGGCCCTGGATGCATCCTCGGCCCCCACAGAGACCCTGCAACCGCATTCCCTGGCAAACCTTACGGTCTCCCGGGTGCGGTCAAGCACCCACTGCCTTGACTTTCGCAGTTTGTATCTAATCTGAATACCGGAAACAGGGGCGGAGATGTGCACATCTCTGATCCCGCAAGCCAGGGAAGCCCTGATGTCGGCGGGAACCATCCTGTTCCAGGTTATTATCCTTGCCTTGAGACCCAGACCGGTAATGGCTGAAATGGCAACCTGCTCCGTTTCGCCCATGGCCGGCGTACCCGCCTCGATTATATCAACCCCGCACAGATCCAGAAGGCGGGCAATTGTTACCTTTTCATTGAAATTAAAGACAACACCCGGAGCCTGCTCTCCGTCCCTTAAAGTGGTGTCCACCAGAAATAAATTAGTCATAGTATATCTCCCCACTCTGTACAGGTGAAGCAAAAGGAAAAATTGGGTAAGCATTAAATGAACGGAATCGTATCTGGCGGGTTTATGCGAAACTGGCGGAACTGAGGGATTTTATATCAAATAGTCCTGATTGAAGTCAATGCACAATATATACTTATTGTCATTCATATCGCTAAAGAATGACGAGATGGTAATTCACAAATTACCCTAGGCCGGGGATATATATCAACGGCTGAAAATGTACTATAATACTCTCTTCTGCTATAATTTGGTTATTGCCGATATTTTTCTGTAATAATTCCATGCGGTCACCTACAACTAACAATTATGTCGCTATTAAGCATGAAGAAAAGTCAATTCGTTACCACAAAGCTGCTATATATACGGATTCAGCGTTAATATCTCTGGGTACAGTCAATTCAAGGAAGGCAGTCAGTATCTTAACCAAGATACTGACTGTATTCAACAAACCATTAATCATAATAAAAACCCTTCCCATATTGTAGAATATGGTTTAAAATTATAAAATGTATTATATAATTGATGGCCGGGCCAGCCGGGCGCCGGGGGCATCCGAATGATACCCCGTCGGCCGGCCCGGCCAAAATCATTTCAATTACACTCATTACAGCACTTTTTGGATATGGAAATTTTTACATCTCCCTCTCCGGTCTTCTCAAACTCGCAGGCCAGGTTGTTAATGGTCAGTTCAGCTTCCAGCCATGGTGGAATATGGGAGCACAGTACTTCCAGTAGATAGAACCTGCCTTTGCGCAGGAAAGGCAGCAGTGCCTGTTTGGAAGTGATGCCGGTGCCGCCTTCCTGTATTTCCTTAAGGGAAATCCGGAAATAACCGGGAGCATATTCCGCAGGGGCGGTCTGAACCTTGATCTCCCCATCAGCCGCCTTTTGCCCTTCCGCTTCCTCTTCCCTTTCCAGCACGTAATCCAGAATCTCTAATGCTTTACCTTCGTACTCCCAGATGCTGAAATTCGATTTCTCCAGTTCAAAATAAGGAATGCCCACTATGGAGGACCCCACGATAGTTTTACAGCCTTGTAAAAAAAACAGCGCTTCTCCCATTTTCCGGCGGAGTTCCTTCATTTCCGAGGTATTTGCCAGGGAAAAATCCTTCTCCCTGATGGCATTCCATTTCCCCATCTTTTTTCTGAAAACAATCAGCTTTCCTGACTCGTTCAAAGAAGTGGCGGAACCGTTTTTATCAACGAATACCGCAATATCCTTAGGCATTTTTAAAACCCCTCCCTGCGTGTAGCCGGGGGCCGGCTATAATTCAAGGCGTTTGACCGGATTACCGCCTTCTATGTGTTCGTCCATTATTTCCTCTACATCCTCAGCGGTTACGGAGCCATACCATACATTATCCGGATAAACCACAACGATAGGACCCTTTTCGCAAAGGCCAAAACAGCCGGTATTGGAAACAAAAACCTCGCCGCCCAGGCCTCTCTCCTCGATTTCCTCCATAAAACTGCTTACCAGTTCCACCGCAGATTTGGTATGGCAAAAACCCTTCTGCTGGCCGTTGGGCCTTGAACTTGTACATATAAAGATATGGTATTTGGGTTTATTCATCTTTTCACATCCTTTAAACAGCTTTTTTTACATCCTCAGCCGGAGAAATATTATTGCCATCAGCCGGCAACTTGAACTCAGAGGATCTGTCGTCCCCCAGAAGACCGATGGCATCAGCCCTGCACTGCCTGCCGTGATACATTTACCTGAGGTCTACCTGGCAGATGTTTCGCATTTCGTTCAATTCCTTTGTATCAGTCCGGGGGAAATTGGCAAATGCGCTGCCCGGAGCGGGTATCAACGGCATGATGTTGGTTATGAATACGCCCAGTTCCTTGACCTTCTTGACAACTTCGGGGATATGAACGTCGTTGATATTTTTAATCATCACAATATTGACTTTTACAAGTATACCGCTGCGGGTCAGGAGTTCAATACCGGCCAATTGATTGGCGATAAGCCTGGCGGCAGCCTCCTCGCCTTTGTACATTTTTCCTTGATAGTTTACATACCTGTATATATTCCGTCCGATTTCCGGTTCAAGACTGTTGACAGTGACAGTTACGTGCTTGACACCGAGGCCTATAATCTCACCGGCGTATTCCGGGAGCAGCAGGCCGTTGGTTGATAGGCAAAATATTATCTCGGGAGCTGTATGTTTAACTAACTCAATTGTCTTTCTGGTTTCTGTCCAGTTGGCCAGCGCGTCGCCCGGTCCGGCTATTCCCACCACACTCAGGCTGGATAGTTTTTCTTTAACCAGAATAAATTTTTGCAGTGCCTCTTCCGGTGTTAAAATCTCGCTGGTTACCCCGGGCCTGCTCTCGTTCACGCAGTCAAATTTGCGATTGCAATAGTTGCAGCCGATATTGCATTTGGGGGCCACAGGCACGTGCATTCTGGCGTATTTATGGTGGGCGTCAAAGGAGTAACAGGGATGCCTGTCCGTTTGCCGCAACAAATCAGCGGGTACGGCGTCATCAATCAATTTATTGCCTTGTTTGCGGTCGCACTGGCAATCCATTATATTTCACCCCAACTTTCCATTCGAGTCCGATCTAAATTGTAACCGGCAACGAATAAATACTGATTATAACATCCTGACAACTCAATCAAATTAAAGCGTTACAACGAATACCCGTAACACCATATGCTCATGGTTTTTACAATACAATCAGTTCTATCCGGCGGTGCCGGCATAAAATTTTTGATACATGGAATCCCGGTAATTGCTGTATTTCCACTCCAGCAGGGTATTGGTAACCCGGTCCAAAAACATGGTGGTCCCGGTATAGCCCACCGACAAGAGCCTCTGCCCTCCGACCCGGTCGTGAATAGGGAACCCTATCCTGACCAGGGGGATTCCCTCTCTCTCGGTCAGAAATTTCCCGTCCGAGTGACCTATGGCAATGTTGGCCCCGCGTTCCCTGCTCTTTTCCCTTATTGTGGTGAAATCAGCCTCACTTATGACATCTACCCCATGAGGGCATTCGGCCAGTATGTTTTTCAAAGCTTCCGGAAATTTGGCGACTTTGCTGCCGCTGGCCGCAACCACGGGATAAATGCCGTTTTCCGTACAGGTGGAAGTTACAGCGTACACAATTTCCGGATCTCCAAAAATAACGCTCCTGCCCTGGAAATTGTATTTATGGGAGTCGATCATGCAGTCCAGCAGCCTGCCCCTTTCCGCTTCCAGACTATCAGGCATTTTCCTGCCGGTAAGCTGTTTCAATATATCCAGAAAGGCATCGGTTGCCCTGATACCCATGGGTATGGGCACATTGAACAGAGGCACCCCGAATTCCTCTTTCAGGTATCTCCCCGGAGACATGGCCTCGTCCGCTGTAACACCCATTTGTATGGTGGCAGGCGCACCTGGCATGGCCGCTATGTCTTCAATCCTGGTGCCGCCCCCGGGAATTTTTTTATAAGGCTTAACGAAGGGCTGATCCAGGGTATCCGAAAAATCAGGACAAAGGGTGTACTCCACCTTCATAAGCTGCAGTATTCTTTTAATTTCCCGTATATCCGCAGGGCTGATATTTGGAACGATTACATTAATCCTGGGATGAACCGGAGTCTTTTTGGCTACAGCGGCAATAATTCTCTTCATCGCCAGCCAGTAGCCCTCGCTGTGAGTGCCACCGTAGCCGGGAGTGGGAACGGTAACCAGGGGTAGAGAGTCGAGTCCTTTTTCAGCCTTGTATTCCAGGGTTATCCTGTCGACATCCTCGCCTATGGTTTCCGCCAGGCAGGTGGTTAAAACACCGATTATCCCGGGATTATACAGCTTTATGAGATTATCAAGCCCCTGCTTTAAATTTTTTTCCCCTCCATAAATAGTACCTTTTTCGTTAAGAGAGGAAGAGGCCACGTCAATTGGTTCGTTAAAATGCTCGGCAATGTGCCTGCGCATGTAGGTGCTGCACCCCTGGGAGCCGTGAATTATAACCATCGACCTTTCGATACCCTTGAAGGGCAGTATGCCGCCCATGGGCATGCACATGTTGCAGGGATTTTCGTTTACATTGCGGTATGATTGGTCTTTCATAATACCCTCCCGTGCTTTAGGGGCCGCTCCTGGCAATTGGGAAGTGTGAAGTGAGAGGTTGGAAGTGAGTTTCTTTAAAGGAAATTCGCAAAAGCGAATTCCTTTTTGTATTCCCACTTCTGACTTCTCACATCTCACCTCTCAATTTTGACCGGCCTCTGAGGTATTCTTGATCCTCAGCTAGATATTAAGTCTACTGATAAGATTACTATGCAGGTAACGGAAAAGACATTTAAATCAAACGTAATTCCAAACCGGCGAACAGACAGTGGAATAAACCTCCCTGGCAAAATTCACCGCTCCCACAAATCCGCTTAAGGGATGCTTGCGGTCGTGATTGTGATCTATAAAGGCCATCCCCAGCTTATAGGCCAGGGGCCTTTCCTTAACACCTCCCACCAGCAGGTGGGCACCCTTTTCCGTCATAAACTTTTCCAGCTCGGAAGGATTGGCGTCGTCCAGAATCACCGTTCCATCATCCACCAGGTCGGTAATGGTATCGTACTCTTCCTGCCTGCCGGTCTGGGTGCCTATCATCACCACGTCGATTCCTATTTCCCTGAATTGTTTGATCAACGAAATAGCTTTAAACCCTCCACCGACGTATATGGCCGCTTTTTTGCCCTCCAGCTTCCGGCGGTACCACTGGATGGTATCTTTTACCTGAACCGTTTCCCTGGCAATTAACTCCTCAGTTTTACTCAGGATGCTCGGATCATCAAAGGCAATAGCTATTTTTCTAAGGGACGCAGCCGTATCCTCCAGCCCCAGAAAGGATATGTTCATATAGGGAATTCCGTATAATTCCTCCATTTTTTGCGCCAGGTAATACATAGAGCCGGCACACTGGACTATGTTCAACGAAGCCCGGCTGGCATTCTTTAAGGATTGATAACTGGAGTCACCGGTGAAGGCCACGTTGACGTCTACGCCCATTTCCTTCAAATAGTTTTTAATTATCCAGACCTCTCCGGCCAGGTTGAAATCCCCCAGGTAGTTTATACTCCTGGTTTTGACAAGAGACTTACCCTCCGGCGGCTTTATAAGCCTTAAGAGAGCGTCACAGGCGGCCCTGTAACCGGCTGATTTATTGCCGATAAAACCGCTGGACTGCACAGGGATGACTTCAATCCCGTGTCTTTTGGCGGCTTCCTTGCACACCGCCTCCAGATCGTCGCCGATAACCCCGACAATACAGGTGGAATACACAAAAACCAATTTTGAAGGATACTTTTCAACCAGATCGTCTATTGCCCGGGCCAGCTTTTTTTCCCCGCCGAAAATCACGTCCTGTTCCTTCAGGTCGGTGGAAAAACTAAATCTGTACAAATCGGCGCCGCTGCTCAGGCTTCCACGGATGTCCCAGGTGTAGCTGGAGCACCCTATGGGGCCGTGCACCAGGTGGATTGCGTCAGTGACCGGGTTTAAAACAACCCTTGCGCCGCAGTATACACAGGCCCTCTGGCTTACACACCCGGCTGCGCTGTCGGCGTCACATTTCAACTGCTGTTTCTGCCTGCCCTTGGTGCGTATAAAGTCACTTCTTTCCTCCACGGTAAAGCCTGTCAGTTCAGCCGCTTTCATACTTAATCACGTCTTTCAGATATTATTAAAATTACATTACCAATTCAAAGTCCTCGTCCGCGGCATCACGGTCCGCCCTGTCCAGCAAGGCGTTAGTGATCATTTCCAAAAGCCTCATGGCTCCCTTGTAGCCCGTTATGGGAAGATAGGTCTGTACGCTCCTGTCCAGTATGGGGAAACCGACCCTGACAAAGGGGATATCCTCAGCCCTGGCGATGTATTTTCCGTAGGTGTTGCCCATCAGCAGATCCACCGGTTCGTTTTTAATCCATTGGTGCAGCATGAACAAATCTCCGGAGGCCTTGGCCTTGCCCTCGAATCCGGCCTGCTCCATAATGGTTTTGATTTCTCTCTCAAAAATATCCTGGGGTCCGCCGATGGTTCCCCCCGGGGTTCCGGTCAGCACGTAGACAGGCTTCATGCCCAGGCTGAGCACAAACTCGGTAAGGGCTATGATGATATCCGGGTCCCCGAATATTGCCACCTTTTTGCCGTAATACTGGTGATGGGTATCCACCATGATGTCCACCAGCTGGCCCCTTTCCTCCTCCAGTTCGTAGGGGATCTCCATGGCAAAAGCCTGCCGCAGGGCCATCAGGAATTCATCCGTGGCCTTGACGCCGATGGGGGTTTTTAGTGTCAACAACGGCACCTTGCACTTTCGTTCCAGTTGAATGGCGGGGTCGCCGGAGGCGAAGGACCCCAGGGCCAGTGTTAGTTTTGAGTTGCCGGCGTCCCTGATTGCCTCCACCCTGGCGCCTCCCTTGGGATACATGTCGAACTGGCCGGTCATGGGAGAGTCCAGAACCCCGGATGTATCCGGGAACATGATGAATTTTACGCCCATTAGCTGCGCCAGTCTTTTTATTTCCCTCATATCCCCGGGGTTGACAAACCCGGGGATTATGTTAACCTGCTCCTTTTTTACCTCCGTGGTGGCCTCGGAAAGGTAATTGACCATACCCTTGGTCATATTGGAAAACCCTGTTATATGTGACCCCTGGTAACTTGGGGTGTTGGCATGAATTACCAGTTTGCCCTCAGGTACTTCCGAAGACTTTATGATGGTGGGGATATCGTCCCCAATGGTCTCGGACAGGCAGGTGGTGTGCACAGCCATAACGTCCGGGTTGTATATGGAAAAAACGTTTTTAATGGATGTTTTTAAATTGGAGACTCCCCCAAAAACCGAAGCACCCTCTGTAAATGAACTGGTTGTGGCCATGACCGGGTCCCGGAAGTGCCGGGTGAGGTGCATCCTGTGATAGGAGCAGCATCCCTGGGAGCCGTGGCTGTGGGGTAAACAGTTGTGAATGCCCAGGGCGGCGTACATGGCCCCGATGGGCTGGCAGGTCTTCGCCGGATTTATCATACCGCCGCTGCGTTCTTTAATTTCCTTGGGCGTGCAGTCTAACATGGTTGCTTACTCCTTCCCATACGGTTGTTTTACTACTGTGACTATTTAATTTGCTATTACTTTTAAGTTTAAAGCTTTTACTACTTTTCTTTTTCTACAGCGCAAGCTGCTCCGGAACACTGCTCGATGCTTCCCTCCAGCAGTGGTTTATCCTTCCACGGCGGCACCATGAAATTCCAGGCCGGGGTGGCAAAGCTCATGCAGACGTCCCTGGCGAAATTCACTGCTCCCCTGAAACCCGCATAAGGGCCGCTGTAATCATAATTGTGCAATTGTTTAGAGGGAATACCCATTTTATGTGGAATATATTTATCTTTAATACCCGATGAAAAAATATCGGGCTTTAATATCTTGATAAACTCCTCGGTTTCATAGTGGTTCAGGTCATCCACTATGATGCTGCCGTCCTGCATGGTCACGTTCATGCCGGCGTAGTAGCTGAGGGGTATTTTTTTCTGTAATTCTTCCATTCTTTCCGCCGGAATCTTCAGGCGGAAGCGTTTTTCATCAGGGACAACATGCAAATCGGGAATGTTTTTGCTATCCGCGTCCGGTTTGATATTGGGTATTACTTCCCGGCCCTCGTAGTCGTCCCGGTGGGCGAATTCGTAACCGGCCAGAACCGTTTTAATGCCCAGTTCCTCGTAAAGCCCCTGGTAATGATGGCCCCGGGAGCCACCTACGAAGCAGAAGGTGGTTTTGCCCTGGCAGATTTTTTTGTACTGCTCCATTTGAGGTTCTATTTCCATCAGTTCTTTTTCGATGACTTCCTCGGTTCTTTTAATCAGTGCCTCGTCTCCGAAATACTGGGCCATATTGCGCAGGGAATCTATCATGGCCCTGATGCCTACAAAATTTACCTTAAGCCACGGGGTGCCGTATTTGGTTTCCAGCATGGAAGCTATATAATTGATTGAACGGTGGCACTGCACCAGATTCAACTGGGCCACATGGGCGTTTTTAAGATCCTCGTAAGAGCCGTTGCCGGTCATCACCGCCTGGATATGATAGCCGATTTCTTTTAATACCCTTTCCACTTCCCAGCTGTCCCCGCCTATGTTGTACTCTCCCAGTATGTTGATGGTGTATTTTTCAGGCGGTTCCTCCATATCGCCCTCGCCTACGATATTTTCCATAAGTCCGTTGTTGGCGATGTGGTGTCCGGCGGACTGGCTGACCCCTTTATATCCCTCGCAAGTGTATGCCGTGATGTTTATACCATGCTTCTCCCGGGCCAACTTGGCCACCATATTGATGTCGTCACCGATCAAACCCACCGGACAGGTGGCGGAAATGGTTATGCCGTTGGGCTTGAAAATCTCCACTACTTCGTCGATCATTCTGGTAAGTTTTTTCTCACCGCCGAATACAATGTCACTTTCCTGCATGTCGGTGGATACACAGTAGCTTAGAAAATTCTTTGTGGGATCTTCAGTTTTTGCCTTGTTGCGCCTGGTCAGCCAGCTATAGTAGGCGCAGCCTATGGGACCGTGCACGATATGAACCATATCTTTTAAAGGCCCCAGCACCACACCCTTGCAACCGGCAAAGGCGCAGCCCCGGTTGGTCATGATACCGGGTATTGTCCGGGTGTTGGCTTCTATTTCTATGGGCCCGCTGTTAGAATCCTTGATTAAAATGTGTTTTTTACGGTTCCTTTTAACCTTTGCGGGAAATTCGTTTAATATAGAGTCCAGAGTTTTCTCATCGATGGCCATAAAGTCCACCTCCCTTAAACAATTGATTTATATTGCCTCTTTACCCCGTTCGCCTGTCCTCACCCTTGCTGCGTCCAGCACCGAGGCTATAAAAATCTTTCCATCACCTTTGTTGCCTTCCCGGTTGACATTAATGATGGTATCCACAATTTTTTTGACATCCTCATCCTGTGCCAGAATGGTCATCATTCTTTTGGGTATAAGCCTTGTTCCCATGGCCAGCCCGTCTGCCAGCATTCCGCCTAGTTCCTCGGTAACGCCCATTTGGTCCAGCACTGAGAAGTCCACCTTCATTTTTCCACGGCCCATCACCTTCATGGCGTGCAGGCCGCAGACTCCTATGTCCGCCAGGGCCTTTTTGGTAGCATTGACCTTGTTCATGCGGATAATGGCTATAATTTCCTTCATCAAATCCGCCCCCCTACAGGCCTTTAGTGCCGCTGCTTATTGTGTAGGCCTCTTCCACGGCGCTGACGAATATCTTGCCATCGCCGAAAGCGCCCTTTTCGCCTGTTTTAGCATATTTTCCGATAATGCTGATTACATCTTCCTTGTCTTCATCCCTGACCACCATCAGCAGCATTTCTTTGGGAATTTCATCATAAATAACTTCCCCAACCTTGACGCCCCTCTGCTTGCCACGGCCCACCACGTCCATTTTAGTTACTGCCGGAAAACCCGCGCTGTTCAGTTCGGCTAGAATGGTATTGGTTTTTTCCGGTCTTACGATAGCCCTGATCATTATCATCGCCGGAATTCCTCCTTTACATAAAAATTATTATTAGTCGTTTTTATTGCATTCAGTTAGCTGCCGTACCCTCAACCAAG
>CBEULQ010000020.1:0-13177 GCA_965543975.1 uncultured Desulfocucumis sp.
ATTAATTGCTATAATTAACCAGCCGGGGTGTTTGGATGAACTGGGTGGATATAGTCATAGTTTTAATTTTGGTATGGTCGGTCTGGAAGGGATTTAGAACCGGCCTGCTTACTGGTGCCGCCCGGTTCGCGGGGCTAATCGCAGGGCTGGCGTCTGCTTTTGCTTATTATGAGGCTCTGGCGAAATACGCCGAGGAAAGATGGCACCTGGGAACACTAATTCTCGACCACTTTATTGGGCCCAATTTTCCCTTTAACCCGGAAAAAATAATTCAATCGCTTCCATCTCTTCAGTATTTTAATAATAAAATCACCTCATATGGAGACTGGGTGCCGCGATTATCGTTGGAAGGAAAATTCCAGGAGATAGGTGACGCTTTCTCTAGGCTGCTGGCCTCAGGTATTTTGGAAATTTGTTCCTTTGTTATTATTTTCCTGTTGGTGTCACAAGGGATATACATTCTGGGCATAGCAGCCTCGAAACTCCTTTTCTTTAGCTTAATCGGTCTGGTGGATAATCTGGGCGGGGCCATCTTCGGTCTGGTCAGGGGGCTGTTGATAGTGCTTATCCTGATGGCCTTGGCAGTTTCCCTGCAGTGGCCGCTGGCTATAACATCTGGCGGGACTGATCCTCATTGGCTTACGGATGGCCTTGTCCACTCCCGGATTGCGCCGTATTTTTTAAAAGTCATAAACCTTTACAAAAATGATCTTCCGGGATTTTCGCCGGGAGATCTTGTATAAATAAATTAGAACATACGTTCCTGTATAAGGGACGTTCTTTCTCGGAATTGTTAAGAAGAACATGGTAATAATAATTTTATATTTTTTTGGAGGAGCCTATGGCAAATTTGAAATTTGAATCTGGGCAGGAGAAATCAACGCTTACTGCCTGGGATAAGCTAAGTGAGAAGGAATTAGCGGACGTTTTTAAATTTAATGAGGGATACATTAATTTTCTCAATGTGGCTAAAACCGAAAGGGAGGCCGTTTACGCATCACTTACCGAAGCAGAGCAACATGGTTTTGTAAATATTACAAGAAGCAACGGACTAAAGCCCGGCGATAAAATCTATGCCGTTAACAGAAACAAACAAATGATACTGGCTGTTATTGGCACAAAGCCATTAACAGACGGGTTGAACATTGTGGGCGCCCATATTGACTCACCCAGGCTCGATATTAAGCCACAGCCGCTTTATGAGGACGGCATGCTGTCCCTGGCAAAAACTCACTATTACGGCGGGATTAAAAAGTACCAATGGGTTGGTATACCCCTTTCTTTGCACGGGGTGGTGGTCAAAGAGGACGGCAGGGTAATCAATGTGGCAATTGGAGAAAAACCCGGTGATCCGGTCTTTACAGTAACGGATTTGCTTCCCCACTTGGCCAAGGAACAGATGGAAAAAAAATTGTCCGATGCAGTGGAGGGTGAGTCCCTGAACATACTGCTGGGCGGTGTTCCGGTAAACAGCCGTGAAATAAAGGAAAGGTTTAAACAATCGGTGCTGGACTATTTAAACAAAGAACTTGGCATCGTGGAAGAGGATTTAATAAGCGCCGATCTGGAAGTTGTGCCCGCCTGGCCGGCTTCAGACGTGGGTTTCGATCACGGTCTGGTGGCTGGCTACGGTCAGGATGATAGGGTTTGCGCTTATACTGCCCTACGGTCTCTGCTGGAGGTTGAACAGCCGGAAAGAACAGGTCTGGTGCTGCTTGCAGATAAAGAAGAGGTAGGCAGCATGGGCAATACCGGAATGCAATCGGTGTTCTTTGAAAACTTCATAGCCGGGATAATTGCCATGTCCAGCGGCGCCTATCGCGATCTGATGGTAAGAACCGCATTGGCCAACTCCAGGTGCCTCTCCGCTGATGTGAACGCCGGGCTGGACCCCAATTACCTGGGGGTTATGGACAAATTAAACGCTGCCAGGTTGGGTTGCGGCGTGGTGCTGACAAAATACACCGGTTCACGGGGTAAGAGCGGCTCCAGTGAAGCTTCTGCCGAATTCACTTCACTGGTGAGGAGGATATTTAATAGAAATAATGTAGTCTGGCAAACCGGTGAGTTGGGTAAGGTGGACCAGGGAGGTGGCGGTACCATAGCTTACCTGCTGGGCAATTACGACATGGATGTTGTTGATTGCGGTGTAGCACTTTTGGGAATGCACTCGCCCTTTGAGGTGGCCAGCAAGGTGGATGTGTACATGGCCTACAGGGCTTACCGGGCCTTTCTGGAAAGCGTTTGACCGTTGAGTTTCTTTATCTCGCTTACAGCCTGTAAAACCCCTTTCTCGAAGGCCGGAGGTCAACAGGCTGTAAGGGTCACTTATGTTAATGCAGGGAAATACCAGGCACAGGGTGGTAACTATGACATTTGTAAGATATCAGGTTGGGGATGTGGTCAAGATGAGGAAAACACATCCCTGCGGGGGAGATCTGTGGGAAGTGATGCGGACGGGCGTTGACTTTCGCATCAAATGCCTTAAGTGCAACCGGGTGTTGATGCTGTCCCGGCCAAAGTTCGAAAAAAGTGTAAAGACAGTTATTTCCCAGGTTATTCCCCCCAGTTGAATTTGTTTCTTATTGTAAAAACTATCTATAAAAAGCATGGAGTTAAAATTCAATTTGCAGCTTAGTGGCTTTCTCTTACTTATATATTGACGCTGTAAAAGGATGACTATGAAGTACTGATATTTCATTGCTGGTATAATATTTAACTTGCCATAGGTAATATCAATATGTTATAATCTTCTAGCCAAAATTATGGCATAAATCCGCCCTGCTCTACCCTGGCGGTAGGGCCGTTTAGTCCGTGGGGAGGGGGTGAAGAGGAGTTGCGCAAGTACGAGACTGTGTTTGTCATTCGTCCGGAAATGGAAGATGATAAATACGCTGAGGTAATTGAGAAATATAAAACCCTGATCGAAAATAACGGCGGGGAAATTACCAACATTGACAAATGGGGCAAAAGGCGTTTGGCCTATGAAATCGATCATATGAGAGAAGGTTTCTACGTGGTGGCTAAATTTAACGCCGAGCCGAAAGTGGCCGAAGAGCTCGACAGGGTATACAAAATATCCGACGAAATCATCCGTCACATAATTGTCCGGGAGGACCAGTAGTATTATTTATTAAGAGAGAAGAATTTCCAGGCGGTGAAAAGATGCTCAATAGAATAATACTGATCGGGAGATTGACAAGGGAACCCGAACTGCGCTACACCCCCAGTGGAACACCGGTGGCCAAGTTTACCCTGGCCGTGGACAGACGGGCCGGTCGGCAGGGGGAAAAGGAAGCTGATTTTATTGACATCGTTACCTGGCAGAAAACTGCTGAAATATGTGCCAACTACCTGGGCAAGGGCCGCCTGGTGGCAGTGGAGGGACGGCTACAGATCCGTTCCTATGAAGACAGCCAGGGAGTGCGCCGCAAGGCCGCCGAGGTTGTGGCCGAAACGGTAAAATTTTTGGACCGGGCCAAGGAAGCCCAACAACAGGGTGGCGGCAGCAGCGGCTTCGAGGATGATTTTGCCAGTGAAATCAGTTTTGTTGACGACGATACGCCGTTCTGATAGAAGGAGGTAAGGATTTGAAGCGCGAACGCGGACGCAGGGGCAAAAAGCGCATCTGCAGCTTCTGTGTGGATAAAGTTGAAGGTATTGATTATAAAGATATCCCCCGTTTAAAGAAATACATCACAGAGCGGGGCAAAATACTTCCCCGCAGGATTTCCGGAAACTGTGCCAGGCATCAGAGAATGCTGACCACAGCCATTAAAAGGGCACGCAACATTGCATTGATACCCTTTACAGCAGAATAGAAAAGGAAGGGGAGCTAAAGGTTCCCCTTCCTTTATTTCTAAATGGAGTGTTACAGTGCCATGAAGGGCAACAAATAACAGGGTTTAAGTGCCGGTGACCGGGCAGGAATATAGGGTTTGGCTGAAGAATAGTCCTTTGATGTTTTATTTCAATGGATGTTTTATTTTAATGGTTGTTTTATCTCGCTAACAGCCTGTAAGATCCCGTCCTCGAAGGTCGTGGATAAACAGGCTGTAAAGCTCGAACTAAGTTCGCTCTAAAGGTTCGGTAGGGGAATAACCCCTTCCGAACCCAAGGCTCACTTATATTAATTTTCCGGTATGTTTTTGTTTTTTGGAGGTACCTTTTATGTTCCCGGAAAGCAACAAAACAGGCTTTGCCAGAAACATTAGAGTGGTGGAGTGGCTGAAAGCGGATATGCTGTCGTCGGTTGCCGCCCTGTTCAAAGCCATGCTGCGGGGCAGTGAGGATAAACTGCTGGACGCCCTGTCCGGCTTAATAATAACCTGTTATGTGTTGGGCCGGCGGCTGGGCTTCAGCTTTGCCAGGCTGGATATGAGAATAGAAGCCAAATTGAGGCAGGGTATTGAGGAAGAGCATGAAGTGGAAAAATGGTATCAGGACCTTTCGCAAATGTTGACGCATCTGGCTGATAAGAAGAGGTGATCCATTGGTTCCCTATTCCGGCAACAGGGCCCTGGTGGAGGGGGCCTTTTTTGCGGCGATTACGGTAGTGCTGGGGCTTCTCGGTCTCTATATACCCCCGCTGCTGTTTTTTACAACATTGTTGATGCCCATACCTCTAGCGGTGTTGGTCCGGCGGAGAGATCTGAGGTTGGGACTGATGGCTCTGGCGGTTGCTGCCGTCCTTATGTTTATGCTCTTTGGCCGGCCGCTGACGGTTTTAATGCTGATTATTCAGTCCGGCCCCATGGGGATATTGCTGGGTCTGTTGTTTAAAAACCGCGTTTCCTCCGGCCCGGCTATAGCCGCCGCTTCCGTGGTGGCCGTGGTAACTACGGTGCTTACGTTTTTGATAAGTTTCTGGGTTACCGGTATCAACCCATTTGATATGGGTGATGAAATGAAGCGATCCATGGACCAGTCGCTGGACTGGTACACCCGTTCCGGGTGGGTGGATACAGCCGCCAGGGAACAACTTAGAGAGTCCATGGAGCAGATGGGAAGGCTTTTTGCCTTGCTGCTGCCTGCAAACATGGTGATATGGTCGATTATATCCACCTATATTACCTATGCATTAAATCGCTTGGTGCTGATAAAGCTGCAGTACGAGACATCACCCTTACCGTCTTTCAGCCGCTGGAAATTTCCCTGGTATGTCATATGGGGGGGAATCCTGGGGCTGAGTATGATGCTGCTGGGTGATGAGCTAAAACTGGCCGGTATGGCCACTCTGGGGAAAAATATTATATATGTGATGGGCTTTGTGCATTTTGTTTTAGGTATGTCGGTATTTACCTATTTCATTAAAAGATGGAATATTGCAAGGGGGTTTAAAATCCTTATAGTAGCGATGGTGGCGATTTATTGGCCTTTCGCCCTTAGCGTGATGCTGACGCTGGGCATAATGGACCCCGTGATGGATTTGCGACGGCTGGGCCAGGGAGATGCCACTAAAGGGGGTTGAAAGATGAAAGTTATATTGCTTCAAGATGTCAAAGGACAAGGTAAAAAGGACCAGATAGTGAACGTTTCAGATGGTTATGCCCGGAACTTTCTTATTCCCCGGGGACTGGCAGTGGAGGCCACAGAGGTCAAGCTGAAAGACCTGGCCCGCCAGAAGGCCTACGAGGATAAGAAGAAGCTGCAGGAGGAAGAATCCGCGAAAGCGCTGGCCAAGAAATTAAACGAGCTTACCCTAAAGGTGGCCGGCAAGGCCGGTGAGGGCGGCAAGCTCTTCGGCGCCGTAGGTAACAAGGATATATCCGAGGCAATTGAGAAACAGTGCGGATTGGTAGTGGACAAAAAGAAAATTATATTAAAAGAACCATTAAAAACACTGGGAGTATTTCCGGTTACTGTAAAGCTTCATTCTGCGGTGCAGGTGGAAATACAGGTAGCCGTAGTGGCGGAATAATGTCCCTAACTAATGCAGCCGGACCCGCGGTTTTTTGATTTTTGGATTCCGACCCGATAGTGGTTTCCAGGCTTTAGCACAACAGAGAGGAGTATTTGTCAGATGAAGTTTTTCCTGGGAAAAATGAAGGGCGGCACCAGATTTGAACAGGCGGAAGAACTAGGCGGCCGGGACAAGCTAAAGCGGCAGGTTAATGCTCTATACAATCTGGTAGCTAACCTGTATGGTTCCGATAAATTGGTATTAAGGGCGGGCAAATTGAACGCCCTGCAGTTAATGCGCTCCGATTTACTGGAGGAAAGAGTTCTGGCCTTACAGCGGCTGGTGCATGAAGACCCCACCATAGAAAATGTTCCGGAAATGGCTGAAATACCTGAGATACTTGACAGGTTGGAAGATGAAATAGCCGACAATATTGCCCGGCGCTCCGTGGAAGAGGAAATAGAGAAAAAAATAAATGACAAGTTGCAGCAAAAGCATGAGGATTACGTACGGGAAATAAGGATACAGGTGATGAAGGAAAGCACCGGTCCGGAAAACGCACAGACCTTGAAAAAGCTGGCCATACTGGAGAAAATGGAGCAGAAAAAGCTGGCCCGCACGGCCATGGAATATCTGCGCCCGTCCAGGTTGGATGAAATAGTAGGCCAGGAACAGGCAGTTCGGGGGCTGACGGCCAAACTGGCATCCTCCTTTCCCCAACATATACTGCTTTACGGGCCTCCGGGTGTGGGCAAAACCACCGCAGCCAGGCTGGTGCTGGCGGCGGTGAAGGATATGAATGGCAGTCCCTTTGCTAAGGAAGCTCCTTTTATAGAGGTTAACGGGACAACCCTGCGCTGGGATCCCAGGGAAATTACCAACCCGCTGCTGGGTTCCGTTCACGATCCCATTTACCAGGGGGCCAAGCGCGATCTTGCGGATAGCGGTGTTCCGGAGCCCAAGTTGGGTCTGGTGTGCGATGCCCACGGCGGTGTGCTGTTCATAGATGAGATAGGGGAAATGGATCCCATATTGCAGAATAAGCTGTTAAAGGTTCTGGAGGATAAGCGTGTATTTTTCGACTCTTCCTATTACGATCCCCATGACCCCAACGTGCCCCAGTATGTAAAAAAGATATTTGAAGAGGGTGCTCCTTCGGATTTTATTTTAATAGGAGCCACAACCCGTGATCCCGATGAAATCAATCCGGCAATTCGCTCCCGTTGCGCAGAGGTATATTTTGAACCGCTTACCCCGGTAGACTTAAGGAACATTATTTTGCAGGCGGCAGCCAAGCTGGAAGTAGAACTGGGTGATGGCGTGGCTGAGGTAATAAGCGAGTACACCATTGAGGGTCGCAAGGCCGTCAACATATTGGCGGATGCATACGGAATGGCAGTTAGCCGCGGGTCCGGCGTTGATGGGGATAATATACAAATTACCATGCAGGACGTTTACGAAGTTTTGCAAACCAGCCGCCTGAGTCCCTATGTAATCTGTAAGGCTTCCGACGGAGGCGAGGTGGGTAAAATTTTTGGACTGGGAGTCCATGGCTTCCTGGGTTCTGTACTGGAGATAGAGGCGGTGGTCTTCCCAGCCAAAAAAGAGGGCCAGGGGACCATCAGGTTCAATGATACTGCGGGAAGCATGGCCAAGGACTCCGTATTCAACGCCGCTTCACTGATAAGGAAATTCACCGGAGAGGATCTTTCCTCTTACGACCTGCACATAAATGTGGTGGGCGGCGGAAAGATAGATGGACCCTCCGCCGGGGTAGCCATTTTTCTGGTGCTTTACAGCGGAATCAAGGAAATTCCCATTCCCCAGGATCTGGCCGTTACCGGAGAGCTGTCCATCCGGGGAGGGATTAGGGCCGTAGGCGGCATTCCGGAGAAAATATACGGTGCACGCCAGGCGGGCATCAAAAAGGTGCTGGTTCCCGGGGATAACAAAAAGGACGTGCCCGGAGGACTTAAAAATATAAACGTTTTACCGGTAAGCACGGTGGAAGAGATATTGGATGAAGTCTTCGGAGATAAAACCGGTGTACAGCCGGTTAATTAACCGGTTGGATAACTAAAATAAAATATTTATTGTGAAGACGGGCGGCGCATAAATGCTCCGCCTGGTTTTTTTGCTTAGAATAATAGCCTCATAACGCACTGCTCAGGTACGTGTTAACATGATAATTTTTTGGCCTGTCAGATGTTTTCCACTGCATGGCCGGGGGTGGGGAAGGAATATTGTTAGCGCTGTTTAATTTATTTACATGCGACATACGTTGGGACATTCCTTTCCTACAAAAGATAAGAAGAGGATCTAAGCAAATCAACCTGATTTGTTAATAAGGAAGGAGTTAAGTGAATCCAGGAAGGTGTGTCCACTGACAGAAAAGTATTGCTTAAGGATGGAGATTCTCAATGACCATTGAATTATCCGGCAGGATTCCGCCGCAGAATATTGACGCCGAACAGTCAGTGCTGGGCGCCATGTTTATGGATCGGGAGGCTATTTACAAAGTAACCAGGCATATCAAGGCAGAGGATTTTTACCTTGAGAGCCACCGTCTAATTTTTGAAGCTATAATAAAAATGGACGAAGTGGGAAAAGCCCCCGACCTGGTAACAGTCACAGATTACCTCAAACAGCATAACCAGTTGGATAAAATAGGCGGGGTCACCTATGTGGCTTCCCTGATCGGTATGGTGCCAACAGCGGCCAACGTAGAGCATTACGCCAGGATAGTGGAGGAAAAATCAATTCTGCGCAGCCTCATAACGGCCGCCACAAGAATTGCCAGCATGGGGTACGAGGGTGGCGAAGAGGCTGACAAACTGGTGACTGAGGCCGAACAGATGCTGATGGAACTCAGCAACCGCAGGAACGCTGCGGTGTTCAAACCTCTAAATGAAATACTACTGGAAATTTTTAATATTATAGAAAACAGATACCGCAACAAGGGGCAAATTACCGGTATTCAGACCGGCTTTACGGATATGGACCGCCTATGCTGCGGGCTGCAGCCCGGTGACTTGATAATCATGGCCGGGCGGCCGGCCATGGGCAAAACCAGCCTGGGCATGACCATAGCTCACAATGTGGCGCTATACAACAAAAAGCCTGTGGCGGTTTTCAGCCTGGAAATGTCCAGGGCCCAGTTGGTGCAAAGAATACTTTGCGCGGAGGCCATGGTGGACCAGCAGAAGGTGCGCAGCGGTTATCTGGACGAAGCCGATTGGAGTAGCCTGGTGAAGGCTGCGGGTAAACTGTCCCAGGCGCACTTATACATTGATGATTCTGCCGGCCTGACTGTGCGACAACTGCGGGCAAAGGCCAGAAACCTCAAGGCCGAAATGGGGCTGGGGCTTATCGTGATAGACTACCTGCAGCTATTGACCGGCTCCAGCAGGGAGAACAGACAGCAGGAGATTTCGGAGATATCCCGCTCGTTAAAGGGGCTGGCCAAGGATCTGGAAGTTCCGGTTATAGCTCTGGCCCAGCTCAGCCGGGCCGTGGAGCAGCGCCAGGACAAAAAGCCCATCATGTCGGATCTGAGGGAGAGCGGCAGCCTGGAGCAGGACGCGGACGTGGTGATGTTTATCTACCGGGAGGAATACTACAAACCGGAGACGGAAAAAAAGGGCATCGCTGAAATTATTGTAGCCAAGCAACGTAACGGCCCTACCGGTGTGGTGGAACTGGCCTTTATCAAAGAGTTCACTAGATTCGTGAACCTGTCCAGGGACTATGAAGCCGGAGCGGAAAACACTGCATAGTGTTTAAAAACAGAATTTTACAGCCATGGGTTGAATTGCTGTATAATTGTAATAAATATTGACAGTATAATGTCTCTTTGCTAAAATTATTATGTTAGGGATATTCCTTCTCGAATATATAAAGAGTTAGGAATTTAGAGTGTTCCCCTTTTTTATTCGATAAATATATTTCCTCTGGCTGAAGGAGGATATTTCCGCACTCAAATGCCCGCTTTAATGCTGGTAGTCATTTGAGGTTTTTTTATGTGCTTGAACCGGGATGTCAAAAATAATTAAAATTCCGGTTTTAGGAGGGATAGTTTTTGGCAGCTTATGACGTAATTATTGTGGGCGCTGGTCCGGCGGGTATTTTCGCCGCCATGGAACTGATAAATGCAAAGAAGGGCGCCAGGGTGCTCATTCTGGAAAAGGGCCGGGATATTGACCAGAGAATTTGCGCCTCGCAGACAAAAAAAATTAATTGTGTCAACTGCCAGCCTTGCTCCATGGTCTGCGGCTGGGGCGGCGCCGGCGCCTTCAGTGACGGCAAGCTCACCCTTTCCACGGAAATAGGAGGCAGCCTGGAGCAGTATATAGGTGAAAAAGCGTTAAGCCGGCTGATTGAGTATGCAGACGGCAAATATCTGGAGTTTGGCGCTCCCAACGAGGTTTACGGGCTCAGCAATAAAGAAAAAATAGAGGAATTCCAGCGCAAGGCGGTTCAGTCCGAACTAAAACTTATACCGGTGGGTATTCGCCACCTGGGTACCGGCCGCTGCCAGGAGATACTTACCAAAATGAAAGAGTACCTGCTGGCCGGAGGTGTAGAAATAAGGACAAATACCCCGGTGGATGAGGTGCTGGTGGAAAACGGCCGGGTTAAAGGGATAACCATCAGCGGCGGTGAAACCCTTTACGGAGAACACGTCATCCTGGCTCCGGGCAGGGAAGGCGCCCAGTGGCTCACCGGCCAGGCCGGCAGGCTGGGCATTAAAACTGAAATAAATCCCGTGGACATAGGGGTGCGGGTGGAGGTCCCTGCTGCGGTGATGGAGCCCCTCACCAGCGTATTTTACGAGTCCAAATTTATTTATTACTCCAAGTCCTTTGACGACAAGGTAAGAACATTTTGCATGAATCCATTCGGCGAGGTTTGTCTGGAAAACAATGATGGATTGGTAACCGTTAACGGGCATTCCCACGCTTACAAGAAAACCAGTAACACCAACTTTGCAGTTCTGGTAAGCAAAACATTTACCGAGCCCTTTAAGGAACCCATTGCTTACGGCAAATACGTAGCCAGCCTTGCCAACCTCCTGGGCGGCGGAGTTATCGTGCAGCGGCTGGGAGACCTTATTGCCGGACAGCGCACCAATGCCAGCCGGCTGAGTAAATCGCTTACTATACCCACACTTACCGAGGCTACCCCTGGAGACCTGAGTCTGGTGTTTCCTTACCGGCACCTGATGGCCATTGTGGAAATGCTTAAGGCTCTGGATGAAATTGCCCCGGGGGTTTACTCAAGATATACGCTTCTTTACGGGGTGGAGGTAAAATTCTATTCCTCCCGGCTGCAGCTCAACAATTTACTGGAAACCGGCATATCCAATCTTTTTGCCGCCGGGGACGGCGCCGGAGTTACCAGAGGCCTTATACAGGCTTCTGCCTCAGGCGTGGTGGCGGCCCGGGAGATTTTGTCCCGGTTGTAGACACTGCGGTTATTAGGAAGGATTTCGGGCATCTTAAAATACGAAATTTCATCATGGCGCTTGCTCAGGCGCGGGTATGGGCCGGGCCGGAGGCAAACGCCACCGGCCTGTATTTTTGATTTCAGTTAAAATTATTTAATATAATATTAGCCTGCCAGGGCCCTGCGGGCAGGGTTATGACGGGCAACATCACGGGGGGTTGTTATAATGTCTACAGTGGTTCTTATAGGCGCTCAGTGGGGTGACGAAGGAAAAGGCAAGGTTACGGACTTTCTGGCCGCCCGGGCCGATATGGTGGTACGTTACCAGGGGGGCAACAATGCCGGACATACCGTAGTGGCAGACGGCCGGGAATTTAAGCTGCACCTGATACCCTCGGGCATTCTTTACCCCGGTAAACCCTGTCTAATAGGCAACGGCGTAGTGCTTGATCCGGAAGTTTTTCTCCAGGAGTTAGAGAATCTAGAAAGCAGGGGGATAAAGACAGATAACCTGCGCATCAGCCCCAGGGCTCACGTAATCATGCCCTATCACCGTAAATTGGATGCCTGCGAGGAAAATCGCAAGGGGGCAAATAAAATAGGCACCACCGGCCGGGGCATCGGTCCTGCTTATGGAGATAAAGCCGCCCGGGTGGGTATAAGAATGGCCGATTTGATTGACCCGGAAGAATTTGGTCCAAAACTGAAAAAGATAATCGAGGACAAAAACGAGCTGCTGCAAAAGTATTACGGCGAGGATGGCTTCAGCTACCAGGAAGTATTTGAAACCTACAGCCGCTACGGCCAACGGCTTGCTAAATACGTGGAAGACGTTTCGGTAATTATCAACCAGGGCATAGACGGAGGTAAGCACATTCTTTTCGAGGGTGCCCAGGGCACATTGCTGGATCTTGACCACGGCACGTATCCCTTCGTTACATCTTCCCACCCGGTGGCTGCTGCGGCATGCCTTGGGGCGGGGTTAGGCCCCACCAAAATAAACAAGGTGATGGCCGTGGCCAAGGCCTATGTTACCAGGGTGGGTGAAGGACCATTTCCCACCGAGTTGAAGGACGACCTGGGGAATTACCTCAGGGAAAGGGGTCACGAATTCGGGACCACCACCGGCAGGCCCCGGCGCTGCGGCTGGTTTGACGGCGTGGTGGCCCGCTATTCCACCCGTATCAACGGGCTGGACTATCTGGCCATAACAAAGCTGGATGTATTGACGGGTCTGGAAACACTAAAAATTTGCACCGGCTACAACTACCGGGGAGAACTGATTACGGAATTTCCGCCCACCCTGAAGGTGCTGGCGGAATGTCAACCGGTTTACGTGGAAATGCCCGGCTGGAAGGAGGATATTTCCTCTGTCAAAAAATTCGATGATCTTCCTGAAACCGCCAGGGCATACCTGGGTAGGATCAGCCAGATTTCAGGGGTGCCCGTGGCTATTGTGGGCGTAGGCCCTGGCAGGGAGCAGACTCTGATTATGGAGAATCCGCTGGGTTAAAAAGCCGGTTTTTAGCTATCACATGAACCTAAGCTATCAGCGGGATTTAAACCGCAGTTACTGGGCACAGGCGTAGCGATTTCCGATGCTGTTGGCAACGGCCATCAATAGTTTTATTATGCATACTTTAATCCTGGCCGTTGCATATCAGCATGATTTTTTTATTGCTTTATCCTGCTAACGGCCTGTAAGACCCCGTCCTCGAAGGCCTGGGATAAACAGGCTGTATAGCTCGATATAAAGGTCAGGGGACACACCTCTATTTGGGGTATGTTTATAGGGTCAGAGGAATGTCCCCAACGTATGTCAGGGGACAC
>CBEULQ010000021.1:0-13133 GCA_965543975.1 uncultured Desulfocucumis sp.
GGCATACGCGATAGTAAGCCGTGACTGGAGTTCAGACGTGTGCTTTCCGATCTATTGTTAAGGATCAACTTTAAATCGTCATCTTTGGCAAAATTACGTAGAAGATTGCCGTATTCTATTGTATCGTATTTTGCCACAAGAATATCCCATATATGCCATACGTCACTAACATTGACATGTCTCTGTTCATCAATTGTTGATTCTCCAATTTTAGTTAATTTCCTTATGGAGGATAATGCGTCTACTAAATCTACCATAAGAAATCTCCTCGTATAATAGTACCTAGAACCATCGGTCGGCCAAGTCCCCGGTTAAGGAGTAAAATGGATAGTCCGATAGTTTGAGAACAGGTTCCCAAACTACGATGCAACGGAGGCTAACGAAGTTAATTTATCTTAGAACATTTTCTGATATTCTTTACGCTTTATCATAGTTTCTCAACTTTAAATAACATTTATGCATTTTTAACATCTTATCTTACCCTCAACACTGCCCTCCTGGTCATGCTCAACTCATCCAGGCCCATCTTGAGCAGGTGTTCTGTCCATTCAGGGTTGCCGGCCATTTCCCCGCACATACCCACCCAGATTCCTGCCTGCCGGGCTGCCCGGACAACCCCTTCCAAGCTCCAAATGGAGGTATGTCCCCTGACATACATTGGGGACATTCCTCCGACCCAAAAGATATGCTGTAAAATAGAGGTGTGTCCCCTGACATTAGTATTCGAGCTTTACAGACTGTTGATCCACGACATTCGAGGACGGGGTTTTACAGGCTGTTAGCGAGATAAAAAAGCAGGCATAAATCAACAAGAAAAACCTTCCTTGATGAATCATGCCTGCTTTACCAGTAACACGTCAGGTTTTCTACCTGGCTATGCATTCAAGTTCTCAATGACAAGGGAGCCAAACTCGGAACATTTGACCTCCCTGGCGCCTTCAGAGAGGCAGGCAAAGTCGTAGGTAACGGTACCGTTCTTGATGGTTTTCTCCATACCCTTGACGATTAGGACGGCGGCTTCCTGCCATCCGAGGTACTCAAGCATCATCATTCCGGAGAGAATGACCGAGCCGGGATTCACCTTGTCCAGGTTCGCATACCTTTCCCTTCTTTGCCTCACTTGCCGTCCATAGTGTGGGCACTATGGGTAATTTTTGATACCAGGAAAACCAGGACCGGATAAATGACCACTATTAGTACTCTTCTTACAGTCTGGATAACAACCACAGCGTGGTGGTTAACATCATAAGATTCGGAAAGGACAACCATTTCCTGCATTCCGCCGGGAACACTGCCGAACAGTGCCATGTAAAGATCAACACCAGTCAATTTATTAATGATAAAGCCTGTCAGGACCCCGAATACGGCCAGAAGTACAACCACCAGCAGGGACGGCAGAATATATTCCTTCATGCCCATCACCAGATCCCTGTTGACGGACAGCCCCAGATATCCTCCCAGCACCATCTGGGCGGCGGCATTGAAGGATTGGGGTATCTCCGGTTTCAATCCCAGAACACCGGCGATTCCCACAGAAACCATCGATCCCAGCAGGGCGCCCGCAGGTATTTTTAACTTGCTGCCGATGAAACCTCCGGCCAAAGCCAGCGTAATAGTAAAAATCACCCGCTCCATAAATTCACCAGCCTATTTTTGATCTTTTCAAACGCAGAGGGGTAGCAGAGTTTCACACATATATATACCCCTCCATAATCCTCCGGGCTGTTCTGGCGGCTGTCACTTTCACAACCTTGACCCGCCCGTTCACCGTTTCGGATGTTTCCAGCCCCACGGCAATAACTCCCCCGGGGTCTTTCCAGGGTTTCCAGGGGTACAATGTCTTTTGTGCCGGAGTGCCATTGCCCTGGCCGCAACGCCCCTGTAAAAATCAGTATACCCTGGTTTTTTATTCCTGTACAGCTCCCCGATTATAATTTTCCCTTTCAGATCCGCGGAGGCCATCAAGGCACCTCTTTTTAAAGTTACTGAATTATGCCGGCGCGCCGGCTTTTCCACGACAGCCGGGTTGTTTATGTAGGTGTATGCCATCATTATTGCAACTTGTATGCCAACGGCGGCAGTGGACATCGTTCTCCGAAAGCCTTAAAACACCTGAACTGTACGGAACCGGGCCAATACTTCAGGCACCATGCAGGCAAACCAACGTCTCAATACGAGATCAAACTGGCCTTAATATCTGAAATTTCTGACTATCTCATTCTGATACAGATATCTAAAAACTGGAAAACATTAATTTGATGCTCTTTCCCGAAACTTAATCTTTAAACATTGACATACTGCCGTATTATGGGTAAAATCCCTTTTGACCCATGGAAAAAGCAGTATAATATTGAGGCAAGTATTTTGGGTATATTTTAATGAATTTGTAATAATTCGGGAGGTTTAATTATGGAGTCTTTACCCGAAGTTGAAATATATACCGACGGGGCATGTTCCGGTAACCCCGGCCCGGGAGGATACGGGGTTATACTTAAATACGGCGGCAGGGAAAAAGAACTTTCCGGGGGCTATGCTCTGACCACCAACAACCGTATGGAACTACTGGGGGTGATAAAGGGGCTGGAAGCCTTGAAACGCCCTTGTGAAGTCACCCTTTACAGCGACAGCAAATACGTGGTGGACGCCATAAACCTGGGTTGGGTACACAAATGGAAAAAATCCGGCTGGATGCGGGACAGGAATTCACCAGCAAAAAACCGTGACCTGTGGGAAAAGGTGCTGGAACTGTCAAAAACCCACCGGATAAGGTGGGTTTGGGTCAAGGGCCATGCCAGCAATACCTACAACAATCGCTGCGACAAACTGGCGGTGGCGGCCTCCCGGGGAGATAGCCTGCAAACCGATTCGGGGTTCGCCCCTGACTCATGAGCCAGCCAGGCGTTTAGGAACGGCCTCCTAACAGAATCCAGAGGCCGTTCAAAAACAAGCATGGCGCGAAAGGTGAAGCCGTACAGCGCGGAGCGTACTGGTAGGTCAGCGGTCAGGGGACACACCTCC
Source organism: uncultured Desulfocucumis sp. (assembly GCA_965543975.1). Taxonomy (GTDB): domain Bacteria; phylum Bacillota; class Desulfotomaculia; order Desulfotomaculales; family Desulfocucumaceae; genus Desulfocucumis. Next base: position 3,019 of record CBEULQ010000021.1, read on the forward strand.
AGTCTCCTAAGATTGTTCTATCAGGTGGCATGAAACCCAGTGGCCTGTGTCAACCTCCACAAATTCCGGTTCCTGCAGGGAGCATCTTTCCATCCTCTCCGGGCACCGGGTATGAAAGCGGCATCCTCCGGGAGGATCAATGGGGCTGGGTATATCCCCCTCAAGTATAATCCTGGATTTTTTATATTTGGGGTCGGGAACGGGAATGGCCGAAAGAAGCGCCCTGGTATACGGGTGCAGGGGCGAGGAGTACAGTTCCTCCCCATTGGCCAGTTCCACCATTTTGCCAAGGTACATTACACCCACCCGGTCGCTCATATGTTTAACCACATTAAGCCCGTGGGCAATAAAAACGTAGGTAAGGCCGAATTTTTCCTGCAGTTCTTTTAACAGGTTGATAATCTGCGACTGAATTGAAACATCCAGGGCCGATACCGGCTCGTCGCAAACAACCAGCTTGGGGCGCAGCGCCAGTGCCCTGGCTATGCCCACCCTCTGTCTCTGTCCCCCGCTGAACTCGTGCGGGTACCTGCTGTAATGATAGGAGCCCAGGCCCACCAGGGACAACAGGTCCATTACCCTTTCCCTTATTTCGGATGCGCTGCCGAAGCGGAATATACGCAAAGGCTCGGCTATAATGTTTCCCACGGTCATACGCGGGTTCAGGGATGAATAAGGGTCCTGGAAAACTATTTGCATGTGTTTGCGCAGTTTCCTTACTTCCCTGGAGGAAAGTTCGGTTATATTCCTGCCTTCGAAAAACACTTTACCCTCGGTGGGTTCTATCAGTCTCAGCAGGAGCCTACCCACGGTAGATTTGCCGCAGCCGCTCTCCCCCACCAGTCCCAGTGTTTCCCCGGGATATATGTTAAAACTGACATTATCCACTGCCTTAACCTGGGACTTTGTCTTTTTCCATCCGTTTTCCACGGTAAAATATTTTTTCAGGCCACTGGCCATCATAAGGGGCGCTGGATTATCGATCAACACTGCTCATCCTCCTTGTGGTAGAGCCAGCAGCGAACTCCCCGGCCATCGCCCATGTCAATCATATGCGGTCTTTTTTCCAGACAGATGGGCTTCACCAGGGAGCAGCGGGGGGCAAAGGCGCAGCCTGCGGGCAGGCGGAGCAGGTTTGGCACGGCGCCCTCTATCATATATAGTCTCTCCTGCTTGCCGTACATTCTGGGTATTGAAGCCAGCAGCCCTGTTGTATAAGGATGCAGCGGCTGCCCAAAAAGGGGTTCCACCGGGCTTTCCTCCACCACTTTGCCGGCGTACATCACCACCACCCGGTCGGCCATTTCCGCCACCACCGCCAGGTCGTGGGTTATCATGATAATGGCGGTGTTAAACGTTTGTTTGAGATCCATCATCAGGTCTAAAATCTGCGCTTGGATGGTAACATCCAGGGCGGTGGTGGGCTCATCCGCAATTAGTAGCTTGGGATCGCAGCACAGGGCCATGGCAATCATAACCCGCTGTCTCTGACCGCCGCTCATCTGGTGGGGGTAATCCCTTGCTCTTTTTTCCGGCGAGGGTATACCGGTTAAACTCAGCATCTCCACTGCCCTGTCCCATGCCTCTTTTTTGGTCATGTTCCTGTGCAACACCAGGGATTCGGCAATTTGGTCGCCCACCCGGTATACAGGATTTAAAGACGTCATGGGTTCCTGAAATATCATGGAAATCCTGTTGCCCCGGATATCTCGCATTTCACTTTCCGGCAATTCAAGAAGGTTGTTGCCGTTAAAAAAAATTCTTCCTGACTCTATCCTTCCCGGAGGGTTAGGTATCAACCTCATCACGGAAAGGGCTGTTATGCTTTTGCCGCTTCCCGATTCGCCCACCACCGCCAGGGTTTCCCCCCGGGCCAGTGCTAAAGAAACCCCGTCCACAGCGGGAATTATTCCGGCGTCAAGTCTGAAAGAGGTTTTTAATTTATCCAGAACCAGCAGTTCCCGGGAGGCCATTTCCTGAATTAAAGCCTCCCTGGCGGATAAATCCTTTGTTTCCTCCTGGCAGGCGCAGTCTTCCGCTTTTTCCGCAGATTCCTGGCAGGTTGCCTGTTGTACAACTATTTCTTCGGTCATTAGCATCTTCCCCTTACTGGCGCATCCTGGGATCCAGCTCATCCCGCAAACCGACGCCCAGCAGATTGAATGCCAGCACGGTTATGGTTATGGCCAGCCCTGGAAAATAGACTATATGGGGCGCATTAAAAAGATAATTCCTTCCGGCGCCCAGCATTGTGCCCCATTCCGCGAAGGGGGGCTGGATACCTAGCCCCAGAAAGCCTAAAGCTGCAGTATCAAGTATGGCCATGGATATCCCCAGGGTGGCCCTTACTATTATGGGTGCAGTTACGTTGGGCAGTATATGCCGGGCAATAATGGCCATATCCCCGTTGCCGATGGCCCTGGCAGCCTGAACGTAGTCATTTTCCTTCACCGACAACACGGAACCACGGACAATCCTGGCATATTCGGGCACCGAAACAATCCCTATGGCTATGATGGCGTTTTCAATACCCTTTCCCAGAACCATCATAAAGGCGATAGCCAGTAAAAGCGACGGAAAGGCCAGCATAATATCCATGAATCTCATGATCAAGTTGTCCACCCAGCGGCCATAATAGGCCGCCAGGGAACCGAGCATGGTACCCAATGCCAGTGCCACGGCCACCGCCAGCAGTCCCACTTTCAGGGAAATGCGGGCTCCGTAAATTATACGGGTATATATATCACGGCCAAGCTCATCGGTACCCAGAACATGGTTCAGACTTGGACCTTTAAGGGCATTGGGCAGTTCCCCCACATAGGGATCGTAGGGTGTTACCAGCGGCGCCGCTATAGCCAGCACAGTGAGCACCACCAGTACTATCAAGCTGACCATTGCAATCCTGTTTTTCTTGAACCTTCGCCAAAATTCACTCCAGGGGGAATTGACTTCCGTCTCCCCGGCGGATACTGCGGTATTAACCGTTTCACTCATGACTACTACCCTTTCTAATGGCGATGGGCTTCTCCTTTCTCTTACGAGGCCGTTCAAAAACAAGTATGGCAAATTCGGTCGTCAGTAGTCAGTCGTCAGATGTCGGGCAAGAACCAGTCTATCAGAAGACAAGGTTACGGTTTATAACCCCCGATGACCGCTGCCCGACGACCGACGACTGAGTTGCCAGACGAAAGTTTTAGGAACGGCCTGCTAGGAATAGCGGATTCTGGGGTCCAGCAAAGCATATAGTAAGTCAACCAGCAGATTGACCAGCACATAAACTGTGGCGATTAAAATTACGCAACCCTGTACCAGGGGGTAATCGGCAGCAAGAATGGCACTCACCAGGAGCCCCCCGATTCCCGGCCAGGAAAAAACAGTCTCGGTGAGCACAGCGCCTGCCAGGAGCGAGCCCATTTGCAGCCCTATCACCGTAACCACCGGAATCAATGCGTTGCGCAGGGCGTGGCGGTAAACCACCACGGTTTCCTTCAGACCCTTGGCCCTGGCGGTGCGTACATAGTCCTGCCGGATTACTTCCAGCATGGTGGAACGGGTCATCCGGGCAATAACAGCCGTGGAATAGGCAGCCAGCGCCACAGCCGGTAGAATTAAGTGGCGCAGGGAGCTGGTAAAGGCCTCCCAGTTCCTTGTGAGCAGGGAGTCCACCAGGTATAAACCGGTAATTCTGGCGGGTTCCATCCCTATGTCGATACGGCTGGCCACCGGAAGCCAGCCCAAATTTACTGAAAACAGAATGATCATCATCAAGCCCAGCCAGAATATGGGCATGGAAACCCCCGCCAGCGCTCCCACCATGCTAAAGTAGTCAAAAATTGAATACTGTTTCACCGCGGAAATAACACCAACGGTAATCCCAACAATGGTGGCTAAAAGAATGGCGGCAAAGGCCAGTTCGATGGTGGCCGGAAACCTGGCCAGCATTTCAGTGGTCACCGGCGCTTTGGTCATCAGTGAATGACCCAGGTCGCCGTGCAAAAGATCCCAGAGAAACCTGCCGAACTGCACGTACAGCGGGTCATTAAGACCCAGTTGCTCCCGCAGCGCCTCCACCTGCTGGGTGGTGGCATGCTGTCCCAGCATCAACGCGGCTGGGTCGGTGGTTAACAGGTGCAGCACCAGGAAAACAAACATGCTCACCCCCAGCAGCACCGGCACCAGCATCAGCAATCTTTTAATCACGTAACGGGTCATCCAATCAACTCCGCCATTAAATATAGAATAATTTTAATATAAATAGTCGAAAAAAGAAATAAGGCCCCGGGTCTCATTAAGTTTCATATAAAATAATACATAATTAAGGGGCGGGATCTGATTGTTAAACAATCAGCCCCGTCCCTGGTAACATAAGTTGGGACATTCCTTCCACAACGGAAGTAGGTCGTCGGATGTCAGAGGTCGGATATCTTGTCGGAATTCGGTTTAGACGAATTCCTTCTTAAATCTGACTTCTGACTTCTGAAATTAAGGTCCGTCCACTATCCTCTTTATTTCTTGGTAACACCCTTCAGGAATACCACTCCTGTGGGATGCAGATTGAAGTTTTCAATTTTGCTGCTGTAAGCTGCCATGTCCAGGCTGTGGCTCAGGTATACCCAGGGAGCGTCCACCAGTATGATTTTCTGCAATTCGGAATAGGCCTGCTGGCGCTTTGCCGGGTCCATATCCTGGCGGCCCTGGACCAGCAGTTTGTCAACTTCGGGATTGGCGTATTTGGAAGCGTTCAGGCTGCCCGGTATTTCCTTGGAGTCAAGCAGTGTCAGGAAGTTATCCGGGTCGCCGTTGTCCCCTATCCAGCCGTAGGTGTACAGGTGTCCGTCCTCAGCTTTGAAAAGGGCATCCTTGTATTCCTTCCAGGGATAAGTCTTGATATCGGTCTGGATGCCTACCTTCATCAAATCCTGCTGGATGGCGGCGGCAAGTTTGTCCCCACCCACCGGGTTGTAGGGACGGGGGTTGGAGTAGGCTATGAGGGTAAGCTTTTCGCCCTTGTAGCCGGCTTCCTGTAAAAGAGCCTTGGCTTTTTCGGGGTCATATTCCAGTGGTTTCAAGTTTTTGTCGTAGCCGGGCATGAATTTGGGCAGGGGTCCGCCAGCCACATCGGCCAGTCCCTGGTAGAGATAGTCCACCAGCTGCTGGCGGTTGATGGCATGGCTTACAGCCTGGCGCATTTTAACGTTGTCAAAGGGAGGCTTGTGGGTATAGAAGCCCAGGTAGTTGATATTCATACCGGGGTTCTTGATCATTTTGGCGCCGCTATCTTCAAGCTTTTTAACATCGTTGGGGTCCACGCCGTCCATCATGTCGATGGCGCCGGTCATTAATTCTGAAGCCCTGACGGAGTTCTCCTTGGTAAATTTGAATACTACCTTGGAAGCCTTGGCCTTATCGCCCCAGTATTCGTTGTTGCGCTCCAGGGTGATCTGCTGGCCTTTTTCCCATTTTACAAATTTGAAGGGGCCTGTACCCACGGGAGTCTCATTAATATCACCGCCGCCGGCTTTCTCCACCGCAGCCGGGCTGACAATGGGAGCGGCCATGGCCATGGCCAGATTGGCCAGGAAAGGAGCATATGGCTGATCCAGAGTGAATTTAACTGTATACTGGTCCACCACCTCGACCTTTTGCACAGGGCCGAAGGTAAAGGATGCGTAGGGCATATCATCGGTCCGTTTGGGAGGCAACTGGCGCTCAACGCTATATTTTACCGCCTCGGCGTTGAAATCGGTACCGTCATGGAATTTGACTCCCTGGCGCAATTTAAAGGTCCATACCTTGCCGTCCTCCGAGGAAGACCATTCTGTTGCCAGGCGAGGCTCAATTTCAGTGTTGTCAGGCTTGTACCCGACCAGTCCCTCGTAAATGTTGCACATTACTTTGGCGGATTCACCGTCATCAACAAATGCGGGGTCCAATCCCCTGGGGTCCGATCCCTGGGCATATACCAGGGTATAGTCCTTTTCCGCAGTGCCGGCTTCTTTTGCCTTTTCGCCGCCGCAGCCTGCAATCAGCAGGGCAAAGGAGGTCACCAGCACCAGCGCCAGCAAAAATCCCTTCTTGTTAAACACACACACACACCCTTTCCCGGGGTAATCCCCCGAAATAATTATATATATGTAATATATGTAAACCCCTTCCGGGGATGTTTTACAAAAACCAAATTCAAGCAGCAATGAATGAATTATCAATCAACTGAACAACTAAAATACTCAGGTTGATCAACTCAACCGATCTTAATTAAAGAAACATCCAGATTGGAGCTACCTTCTCCTACCCCTTCTGTTGAACTGGGTACGCAGCAAAAAGCCATGGTAATACCACTCGCCGGCGATTACCGCAACCGCTAAAAAAAGCATCCCCGGGATGGAAATGGAGGCATTATAGAATACCAGGGCAAACTCCCAGGCCACCAACACACTGATAGCCGCATCCACGGCCAGAGCCGCCGGGTTGCCGTAACGTGGCAATACCACCAGGTCAGCAGTAAGATATGCCGCCAGGGTAGCCGCAAGGGCAATTATTATCGCCCCGGAAATTTTAATAGAGCTGAAAAAAGGAAGCAATATCCCCATTGCAGGGGCAAAAAAAAGAAATTTTGTAAGAATGTTATTAAAATGCTTTTTCATTTACTTTTCCCCTCCAGCCAGGTTATGGCCGTCTTTTCTCCTTTATCCCGGTCGTAGTGGGCAATCAGCTTCCGGGCCAGTTCAATTCCCAGCATATATAGCGCGGCGGTGGTTAAGTGTGTAGAAGCCACGGAGTCAAAAAGTATATTGGAGCGTGCCGGAAACTCGTCGTCCTCCCATAACACCACCGCCAGGGGAAGTTTGGGCAACGCGGGTATTTCGAAGGACATGTCACCAAGGTTTATTTCACTGCCCCCTAAAAATTTTGCGGCCAGTTTGAATTCCTCCAGATGACCGTCAAAAGTCTGGGCCAGGGGTTTGGTGGCATCTGTCTGAAAAGGAACGTAATGGTGCTCTCCCTCCGGCAATTCCAGAAAGGACAGCCATCTTCCCCTGGGCGGCAGTCCGCTGGCTTCACAAAGATACTGCAAAATAAGTGTGCGGTCGTTGAAGGGCACTTCCTTACCGGGTCTGTCTTCTTTATAAACAATGCCCTTTTCATCCACCCTGTACGTGGTGTGTAAATAATCTATGGTGTATAATCCGTTTTGGTATGAGGCCCCGCTTCTGGCCACCACATCGACGGGGTCCGCCCCCACGAATCTTTTCACCGTTTCATGATAGGCGTTTACGGGACTGCACAAAACAAGCACCTCGCTAAGGACTATTCAGGTATTCAGAATATTTCGAGACGAAAAACCGTTCTCTTGCTGACTCCTGACTCCTGAGTACCAACTTATCACCTATAATAAAAATATAATATTATTGCCGTTACAATAACCACTATGTACAACACCATGCTGAGACCGCCGAAATTTGCCATGGCTGAAAGTCTCACGCCGTGTTTTTCGGCTCGCTCCCGCATTATTTTATAGAGTTCCAGCCGTCCGACCACGTCCATTACCATACTGTCCAGCAGATCAGGATCTCCCTTTCTGGCCAGCATGCTTTCCACGGTGGCGTTAACCCATCTTTCCTTCTCACAGCTGTCTCCGGCTTCGAATTTTTCCTTTAGAAAGAGTTTGAACTCCTTTTCCCTGGGTTTTAAATTTTGGAATAAAATCCGCCTTTCATTCTTTGACAGCTGGCGGACGTTTTTTACCAGAATGCTGGCCTCGTCCCTGCCGATTTGGCAGCCTTCCATGAGAATTCCTTTTATTTCTTCAGACACAAAAATTTTCCTCCGTAACGCGGCGGCGAAAAACACCGATAACAATCATTCGCCAAATTGATTCAATATCCTGTTTTGTATACAAAATAACATAAGAAATTTTATGACAAAAAACTGAGATAATCACTCCCCAGTCATTACGGCGCCGGCGCGGGCCATTTACCTTCCCTCCACAAATCCCATGTCCCGAACAACGGCAGGCAGTAAAGTTTGGGTTCCGTCCCCTCCACAAAAGCCGCCTCCAGGGCTGTGTCATCACCGGGTAGAGCCAGCAGGCCGTATGGTCTGCATATTTTTTTCATAACAATTCCGGGAGGAACGGCAAAATCCCCCGGCGTCAGGCCTTCCAGAGCTCCGGCCATGAAATGAGCCCAAATGGGCGCCGCCACTGCTCCCCCGGTGGCCCCGGCATTTTTGTTTTTACTGTCGTATCCAACATAAACGGCGGCGGATAGTTCCGGGGTGTATCCCACAAACCAGGCTTCCCTTAAATTTTCCGTGCTGCCTGTTTTCCCCGCCGCCGGCCGCCGCAAAATATCACCCGCCCCGGAAACCGTTCCTCCGGGTTTCAAAACGCCTTTAAGCATATCTGTGACAATGTAAGCCGTCTTTTCGTCAATGGCTCTTTTCTGGGAGGGAAAATTTTCATCCAGCACTTTCCCGGTAGGATCTTTAATGCGTGATATAAAATACGGTTGGGAGCTTATGCCCTGGTTGGCGAAACAGGCGTATGCCGCGGCCATCTCCAGCGGGGTGACTTCGGAAGTTCCCAGGGCCAATGACAGGTACGGCCTCAGAGGTCTTTTAATACCCATTTTTTTTGCGTAGCTTATTACCCTTTGCGGACCTACCCGGTCATTTAGTTTTACTGCAACTACGTTGTCGGATATTATCAGCGCTTCTTTCATTGTAAAAGGCTTGTAGTGATAACCACCCCCGTAGTCTTCAGGCCTGTATGGAATCGCATTTGGCTGTGGAAACTCCACCGGGTCGCATACCAGCGTGATGGCTGCGGTATAACCGTTTTCCAGAGCCGCCGCATAAAGAAAGGGTTTAAATGCCGAGCCCGGCTGGCTCCGCAAGGTGGCCCGGTTAAGGGCCGAACGGCCCGGATCCCTTCCCCCCACCATGGCCCTGATTTTACCGGTTGCCGGTTCCAGCGCCACCAAAGCCGCTTCCAGATCCCTATCCATTTTTTCCAATCCTCTGGATAAAGCCGCTTCGCCGGCCTGCTGCATATCCAGGTCAAAGGTTGTCTCAATGTCGTATCCCCCGGCCATAATGCTTTCCACCAGATCCGGGTGCTTATTTTTTATATATTCTTCTACAATATTGGTAAAAAAAGCCGTTTTCCCCACATCGGAACTGGCCCTTTTTATAACCAGCTTTTTTGAGGCGGCTTTCTCCGCCTGGGAAGCGTCAATATACCCCAGCTCCATCATGCGTTCCAGAACCAGCCTTTGCCTCTGTTTTGCCGCCTGGTAATTCCCGGCCGGGGAGTATACTGAAGGAGCCTTGGGAATACCCGCCAGCATGGCGCTCTCCGCCAGGTCCAGATCCCGGGCCGGCTTACCGAAATAAGTCCGGGACGCCATTTCAATCCCGTAAGCTCCCTGGCCGAAATATATCTGGTTTAAATACATAACCAGTATTTCTGTTTTGGAATATTTCCTCTCCAGTTGAATGGTAAGAACCAGTTCTTTCAGCTTCCTCTCCGCCGTCCTCTCCGGTCCAAGATATAAATTCTTGGCCAGCTGCTGGGTGATGGTGCTGCCGCCCTCGATAATCCTGCCGGCCAGGACATTGCGGTACAACGCCCGCCCAAGTCCCACCGGGTCAATACCATGATGTTTATAGTACCTGGCATCTTCTATGGATACAATGGCGTCCATTACCGACGGTGAAATCTGGTCGGCGGCAACTGGGATGCGGTTATGGCCGGAAACGGTGGCCATTACCCTGCCCTCCCGGTCCAATATCCTTGAAGGCTCCGGAAGCCTGGCTTCGGGTATGGAAAATTTCCCGCCGCAGGCTCCGGAAACAATGGTAACCGCCACTAATAAGGGAACTAAAAAAAACCGTGCCAACCGGTTCAAAAATATCATTCCTTAATAAAGCAGGTTTTTTTAATAATGCCCTTCAGTTGATGTTATTAATCATGTCTACAACCTTACTTATCTCCCCTCCCAAATAAAACTTCCGTCCCGACCTCACTTCACCGGAGATACATCCTACCATTTCCCTACTTAGATCGGAGAGCACACGTCTGAACTCCAGTCACGGCTTACTATCTCGTATGC
>CBEULQ010000022.1:0-13045 GCA_965543975.1 uncultured Desulfocucumis sp.
AGGAGGCTTATTTCCTGTAAGGTAAAATATTTCACGGGCAACATAAAGCAACACCTAAAAAGATTTATTGTTTCATTAAAAAATGTAATGAAAATGATATTCATTTTCATTACCATATTACAATTTGGTAAGCATGTCAATAGTCAGCATCATTTATTAGTATTATTGGGCGTGAGTCCCATTAACAACTGTAGAGAAGGTGTCAGGATCAAGCTACCCATGTGACATCCTCCCCTGAATTAATTCGGTGTTTATGCCGGAACCATTGTAAAGAGATGCGTCGTGTTTCCCCCAAAAAAACATGCCGGGCTAATTAAACCCGGCATGTTCATTAATAAATCATTGGTTGGTCTCTGCGGCCGGCGCCTTGACCCGGCGTGTGAGGGAGTAAACTTTGTTTTTCAGGTCGTCCAGGAATGTGTACATCACCGGCACCACCACCAGGGTCAGCAGGGTGGAGGTAATCAGACCTCCGATGATGGCGTGAGCCATGGGCGCCCTGCTCTCCGCACCGGAGCCCAGGGCCAGGGCCAGGGGCAGCATACCGAATATCATGGCCGTAGATGTCATGATAATCGGCCTCAGCCTGGTTAGGCCCGCCGACACGATGGCCTCGGTTCGCTCCATGCCCTGGGCCCGTCGCTGTTTGGTGAAGTCAATAAGCAATATGGCGTTTTTGGTGACCAGGCCCATCAGCATGATAATGCCTATCATGGACATGAGGCTAAGGTCGCTGCCCACCACCAGCAGCCCGAAAATTGCCCCCACAATGGCCATGGGCAAGGAGAACATGATGGCAAACGGATCGATGTAACTTTCAAATTGGGAAGCCAGGATAAAGAATATAAACAGAACACCGGTTATTATAGCCATCCCCATGGAAGTGAAAGTATCGCCCATTCTTTCAGATTCCCCGCTGGCGGTAAGACTGTATCCCGGGGGCAGCGGCATCTCTTTTTTAACCCGTTCCGTAAATGTTTTATTGAATTCGCCCAGGGAAATACCGTCCAGGTTACACGACAGCTCAATTTCCTTGGTCCTGTCAAATCTCCTGATCTTGCCGGGAGACGTGGCGTAGGATTGCTCCGTTACCTGGCTGAGGGCGATTTTGGCATGAGGTCCGCCGCCCACGGGATCAATGCTGCTGGTAAGATAAATATTGCTCAAATCCTCCAGGCCTTTGCGCTGTCCTTCATCCAGACGCACCCGCACATCAATCCGGTCTTCCCCGTCATTAAACTGGCTTACCACCACTCCGTTGAACAGCGTGCGCAAAGTATCGCCCACCTGGGCCGTAGAAACCCCGAGGTCGGCCGCCGCTTCCTGCTTGATCTGAATTTTCCCCTCCGGCTTGCCTGGAATGTAGCTGCTCCCCACGTCAACCGCCCCGGGTATGCTCTCCATGATACTCTGGGCATGTTCGGCGTACTTCTGCAACTGGTTCATGTCATCCCCCAGCATCCGGAATACAACCGTTTTCTCTACGTTCAACCCCGCCTGCATTACAATGGCTGTGCGAATCCCTGGAACTTCGCGCAATTTCTTGCGCAAATCCGCTGCAATCTGGTAAACGCTGCGCTCCCTCTCTTTTTTGTTTACCAGTTTAACATAAATATTTACCTTATCTGTATTAATTGTGGAATAGGTCTTTACCACCTCAGGATATTCCCGGATCATAGACTCCAGTTTGTCCGTCATGCCGGCGGCGGCTTCCAGATTCAGACCAGCGTCAAGTTCCGCCTCCATGGTGAACTCCCCTATGTCGGCGGAGGGCACGAAACTGGAGCCCAGCATGGGAACCAGCATCAGGCTGCCCACAAAAAGCAGCGTGGCCACCGCCATTGTTTTCCAGCGGTTCCGCAGCACCACCCTGAGAAAGTGAGCGTACCTGATATTCACATTGTCAAAACCCCGGTTAAACCAGGCCAGGAATTTACCCAGGGGCCCCCTGGATTTAAACTCCTCCTCCTTCATGTGGCGCGAAGCCAGGAGCGGCACCAGGGTAAAGGAAACCAGCAGGGAAACCAGCACGCTGAAGACCACAGTAATGCCGAACTGTTTAAAAAACTGACCGACAATGCCGGTCATCATGGCCACTGGTAAAAACACCGCCACCACGGTGAAGGTAGTGGCCATGACCGCCAGACCTATTTCGGCGGAAGCCTCCTTTGCCGCAGCAAAGGGAGTTTTGCCCGTCCTCATGTGCCGCACAATATTCTCAATAACAACTATGGCGTCGTCGATAAGCAATGGCACCGAAAGGGAGAGCGCCATCAGCGACATGAAATTAAGGGAAAAATTCATCACCTTCATGGCAAAGAAGGTGGCTATAACGGATGTGGGTATGGCCAGGGCGCTTATCATGGTGCTGCGCCAGTCACGCAGGAAAATAAACACCACGATTACCGCCAGAACAGCCGCCTCAATAATAGTATTTACCACGTCCCTTACGGACTCCCTTATGTAAACGGAGTTGTCGCTGACTATGTCAAGGTTTACTCCGGGGGGCAGTTCCTTCCGGATTTCTTCGATAGCCTTTCTTACGCTGTCTGCCACTACTACGGTATTGCTGCCGGACTGCTTGACTATGTCAAGTCCGATGGCAGGCTTACCCTGGTAACGGGAGAAACTGTCCATTTCCTTCACCCCGTCCACCACGGTGGCTATATCTTTAACGTAAATCTGAACCCCGTCCTTGCGGGCCACCGGCAGGCTTGCCAAATCTCTAGGCTTGTCAACCTCGCCCATTGTACGCAAGGTTATTTCCCGGCCGTTGCTGCTGACTTTACCCCCTGGCACCTCCATGTTTTCGCTGCGTAGACTGTTTAAAACCTCGGAGGTGGTAATACCGTACGACGCTAATTTGTCCTTGTTCAGGTTGATCTGTATTTCCCTTTCCTGTGCCCCGTACAGGGTTATATTCCCCACGCCCTTGATTGTTTCCAGGCGCTTTTTCACCAGGTCGTCCACAAGTCCGGTCATTTCCTTCTGGGTAATATTACCGGTGAGCGCCATGGATATAATAGGGAAAGCCGTGGGATCGAATCTTGCTATAACAGGCTCGTCAATATCCTCAGGAAGTTCCCCCCGTATAGTGCCTATTTTATCCCGCACATCCTGGGCGGCCACTTCAGGGGACGTCTCCAGGCTAAACTCGGCCACCACGGTGGCCACCCCTTCCCGGGCGGTGGTATAGATATGCTTCACCCCGGAAATCTGGCCTATGGCCTCCTCCAGCTTACGGGCAATTTTAGTTTCAACCTGTTCAGGGGAGGCGCCTTGCTGCACCACGGTAACTACCACGTAGGGAAATTCCACCTCGGGATAGTCGTTTATGTTCAGTCCTACATAACTTATCAGGCCGAGGGATACCAGGGCCAGTATGATTACCGTTGCAAAGACGGGCCTTTTCAGGCTGAGATCAGTTAAGAACAAAATCTACTCCTCCTTATTCGGCAATCTTTATGCTGTCCTGGTCCTTGAGCTTGTTGACATTGGATACTATTACTTTCTGTCCCGGAGCAAGGCCGGATTTGATTTCAACCAGCTGATCTATCATTTTACCAATTTGAACTTGCTGACGTACTGCCTTGCCGTCCTCGGCCATAAATACAAAGTATAAACCTTCCCTGTCGGTCAGGGCATCCCTGGAAACCGCCACAACTTCCTCTGCACCGCCTATTTTTATATCCGCCTTAGCAAACATGCCCGGCTTCAACAGCCCATCCCTGTTTTTTATTTTTATCTTCGTCTCGAATACCCTGGCGGATTTGCTGGCAATGGGATTTATTATATCCACGACACCATCAAAGGTTTTACCGGGATAGGAGTCAAGAGTTACCGACGCCTTAAGCCCGGGTTTAATCTGCGAGATATTTCCCTGTTCGATATTAACCACCGCGTAAACGGAAGATATGTCCGCAACCGTCATCAGCTGAACTCCCGGGGTTAGCACCTGACCCACGTTAACATTACGGTTTGCCACAACCCCGCCCAGGGGTGCGCTTATGGTGGCGTTGCGCAAATTCTCTTCGGCGCTGCTCACGGCGGCGGCGGCTGAACTTACGTCAGCCTCTGCCACGGACAGGGCGGCGGACATGTCTTCGAAATCCTTGTCCGACACCGCCCCCTGTTGGTGCAGTTCGCTGTAGCGGTCATAGTTTGACCGGGCGGTAAGCAGAGCGGCCTTGGCCTTTTGCAACGAAGCCTGGCTTGAGCTCAGAGCGTTATTGTATTCTGTATACTCCAAAAAGACCAAAGCATGTCCAGGGGCGACCCTGTCGCCGTTCTCCACCGCCACCCGGCTTACCCTGCCGGCCACCTTGGAGCTGACAGAGGCTTCATTAAGCGCTTCCAGGGTTCCGGTAAGGGACATAACGTTTTCCATTTTAGCCTTGGTCACTTCCTTGACTACCACCGTCTGAACCGGAATATTTCCGGTATCATTATCCTTGCTTTTACCGCCGGCAAAGTTGCCTCCCGCTTTTAGCAGGCCTAAGGCCACAACGGCAGCTATGGGTATTATCAGCAACAATTTCCATTTATATTTCATTTTTGCACTCCCCACTGTACGGCTTTTGTTTTAAAATGCCGTATAATAAGATACTTTTAATCCCATCCATGGCTTGATTTACCGTAAGATCAAGCCGGTTGAGTATTTTGTAATCAAAAACGGCGTTTATGGTGTTATCCATAATCAACCCCAGAATCCCCAGGTGGACATCCTTTTTGATTTCCCCCGACTCAACTCCCTGTAAAAGCAATTCAATTACCCTATCCCTTTTAAATGTGCGAATGGCCTCGGTTTTCTCCCACTCCTCGGGGAAGTAAAGCTGCAATTCCTCCAGCAGTCCGGGAGACAGCTTTTCCTGGCCGTAACAGTATATCACCGCCCTTAATTTATCTAACCAGCTACCCTCTGTTTTTAAAGCTTCCAGGGTACAATTCTTTTCATTTTCAATATACCTCTCAAATAATTCGGTTATAATCTGCCTTTTGCTTTCAAAATACTTGTAAACGGTTTTTTTGCTTATACCCAGGTCGGAAACGATGTCGTCAATGGTGAATCTTCTCAGGCCAAACTTATTGATTTGTTCCTCAGCCGACCTAATTATTCTGTCTCTCAAGGGGGCAACCTCCCTATGGAAAATAAAACGGTTCCCTGAGTTTCCAAAAATAATCTACCAGTTAGTTACCTCCCGGTCAAGTAAAATTTGAGTTAAACCTATTTAATTTTACACGGAGAAAATCAATAATGTTTCAGTTTTCAAACAAAACCGATCCACAAATAATATTCCTCTAATTATAGACGAAGCAAAGGGCCGGTTTGCTTCAGCCGGGCAGCTGTTTTTTCATAAAATTATGTCCTTTGCGAATAACATCCCGCCCAAGCTCGTGAACTTTGTTTAGAAGTAAGGATTGTAGATAACCTAAGAAGGTGTGTCCCCTGACCTTAAATTAAAAGCCAGGGGAAACTCCCCCGGCTTTACTTATTTACCTGCATATTTTAATGTAAGCTCTAAAAACTCATCCAACCCGGACAGTTTCTGTCTGGCTGCGGCGCCGCCCATGATCAGGTTGGCGGGGTCCGCCGCCCTCAGGGCTGCCAGTTCGGCCTCGACGGGGTCCTCCGCCACTTTCAAATCATCGGCCACCATCAGGTCCCAGCCTACACTTGCCTTGATTTCATCCACCTCAACCCCGGAATATATGGTATCCAGATACATTTCCTTGGTTTCCGGGTGGAAGCGGAACACACACTTGCTGGTAACCACGGTCACCGGGCCGGCGCCCAGAAGGCCCGCCCTTTCCCTGGCCCCGGGTGTTCCGTCGAGGAAACCCGGAGTGGTGATAAAATCAACCCTGGGTACAAATCTGTGCTTTTCCAGGCGCATCATAATCACCACCCTGCCCACCGATGAGCCGATATCGTTACCGCCGCCGCTACCCGGCAAACGCACTTTTGGCTGATAATAATCCCCATCCCCGAAAATGGCGGTGGTGTTCAAATTACCGAACCTGTCTATCTGGGCTCCCCCAAGTACGCCGATATTATAGTAGCCGGCCTGCAGGTCCCCGAAAACATGCCATTCGGAGGTAAGGCAAACGGCTCCGTCAGCCGCAGAGGAATCCCCAACATTGAAATCCACCCTGTATTTTTCAGGGCCGATGCATCCCGATTCGTAAACTATGCTTAAATTTGGCGCATGAAACCTTTTAGCCAGTATCCCCGCCACCAGCGGAAGGCCAATGCCCACAAAGGCAACTTCCCAGTCCCTGAATTCTTTAGCCGTGGTTATTGCCATCAGTTCCGAGGCGGTGTAGTTTTTACCTTTAACAAGCTCACTAGTGCCCTTCATCAAGTTCCCTCCATAGAAGTATGTTGAAAAAGTATATGATCGGAAATAAGTAACTTAAGTCAACTAAGGTTCGAGAGTAATCCTGTTAAATTGCTTTTCTAGATGGCTCAAAGCCTGTAGCCGCTCCCAGCCCACTTTTTCGCAATATTCGTTATGATCCCGGCAGCCGAAGACATATTTGTCAAGCCATTTTAAAAAGCCCTCACGGGTCTTGGACATTTCATGATAATCCCCGCAAAAAAGCACATCATAGGAATAAAAGCCGTAGCAGGACTGCGGATAACATCCGTAGGGAACTTGTACAACTGCGTCAACGCAGTAAAAGGGCACCAGGGTCATATTTCCCTGGCGGCGTATCTGCTCTGTGGGCACTATTTCCTCACAGGTTATGATGGAATGCTTGGCCGCCCTGGCCTTGTTTTCATCATTGCCGGTAAAGCCCCAGACCTGAGCGTTTCCCATCACGTCAGCCCTCTGCACGTGAATAACAGCCACTTCCGGGCGGGCGGCGGGTACCAGGGCCACCTTAGATCCGCCGTATGGGTCATCCACAACCTTAATCCGTTCGTTATATTTAATTATGTCGGAGCCCAGCATGGATCTGGTGGCCATAAAGGGCAAATTAAGCCCTCCGGCCAGAAAGCGCATGCTTATGGCGGCGTTGGACCAGTCCTCAACCTCCAAAGGCCCGGGTATGCCTTGCTCCACAGCCCTGCGCACGTTATTGGCCAGTCCTATGGCTCCGTAACCAAGATACGCGCCCTCCCAGCGCCTGACGCATCCGGCGCCCACCAGTAAATCCATAATGTCCGTTTTGCTGTCGTCAATTACCACCAGGTCCTTTATACCCTGCCGGATGATTTCATGCACGGCGGCCACGCAGTCCCTGCCGATAAATCCACCAAAGGTAATGCTGGTGCCGTCTTTGATATAGGTGTTTACAGCCTCCTGCAGGGTCATCCGTTTGTTGCCGTGGTTAATATTAGCCAATTTATATCTACTCCCCCTGTAGGTCGTTCTTAAAACTTTTACCCGGCACTTTAGTCAGGCTAGCCGTCCAGTATTAATAATTCCCAACCCGATGCCGCCGGGTAAATATCTTAAATATTCCGGTTGCTTTTACCGTTAAATATATCTTATTCTTATCAATATAGCCGGATTGCAGAAGCTGCGGCATATATTTTGCATTTTATGATGGGCATAGCCTTCAGGCCTTTGCCTTTAACAGCAATAACGCTATGACATGATTAAGAGCGAGGTACTACTATGCTGGTTAGCAAACTTATGATAAGAACCGCCATCACCACAACCATGAAAAACCCTGTTTTGGAAGCCTGGAAAATGATGATGGATTCCAATATAATGGGCATCCCCGTAACAGACGATAATGGCGGAATTGCCGGGATGATTACCAGGGAAGACATCATTTCCGCCGGTCCGGACTGCGTCAATTCTTCCTTTAATGTGGGACAGGTGATGGAAAAAAACGTTGCTGTTATCACTGAAAACACCCCTTTAGTGGAAGCCTGGATGCTCCCCGGACGGGTATTCCCTGTGGTCAATGACGAAGGCCGGCTCACCGGAGTTTTGGATAAAAACGCAGTCTCCCCGGAACTTTTCAATATGGCCAACTATATGCAGCAACAATTGGAAGCCATATTGGATTCCGCTCACAACGGAATAATAGCCATTGACAAAACTGGCAAGGTAACCATTTTTAACAGCGCGGCTGAGAAGATAACGCGCCGGTCAAAAAGCTGGTCACTGGGCAAACACCTGTCCCAGGTAATTATTCCCCAGGATCTGCTTGACGTACTGAAAGAAGGAAAAATACAAAGGCATGTTAAATTCAGCGTTAATTACTCCAGCGGCAGTCACGTATATCTTACCAACCGCAACCCCATTATTGAAAACGGCGAGATAGTGGGCGCCGTGGCCGTCTTTCAAGACATTTCAGAAATAGAATTTATTTCCGAGGAGCTTAACACCGTTAAACACCTTAATAAAGAGCTTGAGGGAATCATTGAATCCTCCTACGATGGTATTGTGATTACGGACTGCACCGGCAATATTATCAAGTCCAACGGCGCATTTGAAAAAACTTTCGGCATGGGCACCGGAAGTAACGACGGTAAAGGCATTTTTTCATCCGGGATAATCGAAACCGTTCTGCAAAAAAGAGAAGCGGTTACCCAGGTGGAAAAAACACCTTCCGGAAACCACATTCTTATTACAGCTAACCCTGTGAGAAATGACCATGGAGAAATTTTCAGGGTCGTGGTAAACGTCCGGGACCTTACTGAATTGAACCAGTTGAGACAGGAACTGGAACAAAGCAAGAAGTTAAGCGAACAATACCAAAAAGAATTGAGCCAACTGCGCCAAAAGCATTTTAAGCAAACAGGGCTGGTTTTCAGTTCTCCAAAAATGCAAGAGCTGTTGAAAACCGCTCTGAGGCTTTCCCAGGTGGACTCCACCGTTTTGCTTTTGGGCGAATCCGGTGTGGGCAAGGAGGTTATCGCCACCACCATCCACGCCCAGAGTCACAGAAAAGAGGGTCCTTTCATCGCCGTGAACTGCGGCGCCATCCCCGCCGACCTGCTTGAATCAGAATTGTTCGGCTACGAAAAGGGGGCATTCACCGGGGCCAACCGTGAAGGGAAAACCGGTATGTTCGAACTGGCTAACGGCGGAACACTGTTTCTGGATGAAATAGGCGACCTTCCCAAGGATTTTCAGGTTAAATTGTTAAGAGCAATCCAGGAGCGTGAGATAATGAGGGTGGGCGGAAGCAAACCCAGGCCCATCAATGTTAGAATTATCGCGGCCACCAATCATGACCTGGAAAACCTGGTGCGAGAAGGCAAGTTTCGTGAGGACCTGTATTTCCGCCTTAACGTCGTTCCCCTTGAAATACCACCCCTGAGAGAAAGAAAAGAGGATATCATCCCTCTAATTTACAGCTTTAAAAACAAATTCGGCAAAGCATACGAAATTAACAAGGATATTGTGCCTGAAGTCTACGACATTCTGCTGCAGTACCAGTGGCCGGGGAATGTAAGGGAACTGGAGAACGTCATAGAACGCCTTATGGTCACCACCACCGGAGATACCATCAGCATTAACGACATACCCCCGCACTTGCACAACTACGCGCCGGACGACCACCCGGAAATCAGGGTTCAGGGAATCATCCCACTGAAAGAGGCTGTCAATACAGTTGAAAAACAGTTGATATCAAACGCCCTCAAACAATACGGCAGCACTTACAAAGCCGCCAGGGTGCTTCAGGTGGACCAGTCCACCATCGTGCGCAAAGCCAATAAACTAAATATTTACCATAAGGATGCTTAAAATCAACCGGAAGGCGGCTGAACCGCCTTCCAGTTGATTTTTTATTTAAGGACTACTATTGCTGTATCGGGATTTACCACGGTGTCCGGAGCAGCGTTGATGGCTTCCACTTCCCCGTCCTCCGGGGCGTATACTTTGACCTGCATTTTCATGGCTTCAATGGTGGCTACCACATCGTTTTTCTTTACCTTGTCGCCCACCTTGACATCAATGGACAATAACTTTCCCACCATAGGTGAAGTGATGTTCATCCTTATACCTCCTAAAACTCTAAGTATTTAATAAAGATAATTTCCCGTTTGGTTAAAGACGTCCCGGAAAATAAGTGAACCTATGGTTCGGAAGGGGTTATTCCCCTACCGAAAGGACGGGGTCTTACAGGCTGTTAACGAGATAAATTACAGGTTGATATTGGAGAACTTCCTGTAAGGCCTGGCTACGGTTTTGTTTTCCAGCATCTCAAGGGCCAGGCAGATTTGCCTTCTGGTCTCAGAGGGCATAATCACGTCGTCGATATAACCCCGCTCGGCGGCATTGTACGGGTTTTCGTAGAGGTCGCGGTACTCCTGGATTCTCTTGGCCCTTACCTCCTGGGGATTTTCCGCGTTTTTAATTTCCTTGGCGAAAATAACACTGGCTGCGGTTTCCGCACCCACGATGGTTACCGTTGCCTCGGGCCAGGCAAATACCAGGTCAGCCCCGGTGTCCTTGCAGCACATTCCCAGGTATGCTCCGGCAAAGGATTTGCGAAGCATCACGGTAACCTTGGGAACCGTTGCGTCAATATAGGCATAAAGCATTTTGGCGCCGTGGCGCAAAATACCCTTCCACTCTTCATCAGGTCCGATCATGAAAGCCGGAGTGTCGTGCAAATTGACCAGCGGAATGTTAAATAGGTCGCAGAACCTGATAAACCTCGCCGCTTTATCTGCTGCGTTGCAGTCGATGACGCCGCCCATCCAGTTGGGCTGGCTGGCGATAATTCCGGCAGTATAACCATTGAAGCGGCCGAAACCTACAATAATATTTTTTGCAAAATCCGGCGCTATTTCATAGAAATAGCCATTATCAACCAAAAGATTAATAACCTCGTGCATGTCAAAGGGCATCATGGTTTTTTCCGGAATCAGCCCGTCAAGCTCCGGAACCATACGGTAGGGATCATCGCCGGTGCTTACCCTGGGCGCTTTTTCCCTGTTGTTTTGCGGTAAGAAAGCAAGCAGTTCCTTAACCTTGACCAGGCAGTCCTTGTCATCCTCCGCCACCACATGGGTGCAGCCTGATTTTACAGCGTGGGCCTGTACGCCGCAGAGGGTCTCCAGGTCGATATCTATACCCAACTGGGTTTTAACGAAAGCAGGGCCGGCAATGCCCATAAAGCCGGTTTTGCGGCACTGGAACACGAAATCCTGCATCACCGGGTGATAGGCCTGACCGCCAAGGCAGGGGCCCAACAGCAGGGAAAGCTGCGGTATTATTCCGGAAGCCAGGTTCTGGGATTTGAACAGCCATGCGTATGCCTGCAGGGTGTCGATACCCTCCTGCAGCCTGGCGCCGCCGGAGTCATTCATGCCCACGAAGGGAATACCCATGTCCTTGGCCATGTCTATGGCCTGGGCGAACTTTTTGCCGTGATACTCGCCGAATGTGCCGGCCATGGAGGTATAGTCCTCGGCCGCCGCCATGACCATTTTTCCGTTAACCTTACCGTAGCCGATGACAACGCCTTCCGCAGGGATTTCTTTATTAGCCATACCAAAAGCGGTAATTCGGTGTTTGACGTGCATACCTATTTCGGTGAAAGTACCGGGGTCAAAAAAGTACTCTATTCTTTCCCTGGCGGTTAATTTGCCAGCTTTGTGCTGGTTGGCAACGGCTTTTTCCCCGCCCATTTGCTTGATCTTTTCCCTTTTTGCCGCAAGGTCTTCATATAATTTACTCATTGGATAACCTCCGGTTTTTTTTTTAGCCCATTATTCCTTAAAAGTACCTAGGAGAATGTTGAAGAGGCCGTTCAAAAACAAGCATGGCGCGAAAGGCGAAGCCGTACAACGCGGAGCGTACTGGTAGTACGTGAGCACTGGACGGCGAGCATACGTTGGGGACATTCCTTCGAGAGGTTTGTTAAAAGTAAGAATCAAGCTAACACAGAAGGTGTGTCCCCTTACCTTATACGCCAGGCGCAGTTTTTCAACGGACTCCTAGCGGTTGGCTTTGCGGTAACCCAAGGCGTCGTTGGCAATGATCATTTTTTGGATATTGCTGGTGCCCTCCACAATTTGATATGACTTGGCGTCCCGGTAGAATCTGGCTATGGGGTATTCCTCTGAATAGCCGTAGGAACCGTAAATCTTCATGGCGTAGTCGGCGCATTTGTTGGCTGCCTCCGCTGCCGCGTATTTGCCCATGGAGGTCTCAAGGGTATTGGGAACGCCCTTGTCTTTCAGGGTGGCGGCCCTGTACACCAGGAATCTGGCAGCCTCGGTTTCGACAACCATCTGGGCGATCATATCCTGAATCATCTGGAATTTACCCACCGGCTGGCCAAACTGCTCCCGCTCGTTGGCGTATTGCAGGGCGGCGTCTATGCATGCCTGGGCCACTCCCAGTCCGCCGGCGGCGCAGCCCAGGCGGGTGTCGTCCAACTGGCTCATGCAGATTTTGAAGCCGTCACCCTCCTTGCCCAGCAGGTTTTCCTTGGGAATACGAACATTTTCAAAGGTCATGGCCCCAACAGGCGCCGACCAGGTGCCCAGCTTTTCGGTGATGGGGTCCACGGAAACACCAGGCGATTTTACGTCCAGTACGAAGGCGGACATACCCTTAGCCTTTTTGGAAGGGTCTGTATAGGCGTACAGAAGCGCCACATCAGCCACAGGGGCGTTTGAAATCCACATTTTAGTGCCGTTTACAACATAATGGTCTCCGTCCAGAACAGCCCTGGTTTTCATTGAAGCCACGTCCGAGCCCGCATCCGCCTCGGTAATGGCAAATGCCCCCAAAAGATCAGCGCTGGCCAGCCCTGGAACATATTTTTGTTTCAAATATTCAGAACCGTATTTCAAAATAGTCCTGGCCGGTCCCAGGGCATTCATATTAAAGGGCAGGCGCATGGAACTGTGCACCCGGGCAATTTCCTCCGCTATCAGTGTTATTGCCAGGAATCCCATTTCATTACCGCCATACTCCTCCGGCACAACGCATCCAAAAAAGCCCAGTTCGCCCATCTTCTTCACCAGGTCGTGGCGGAAGCGGTGCGCCTTGTCATCTTGGTCCACCGTGGGTAAAATCTCTTTTACCGCAAAATCCCGGGCCAACTTTTTAATGTCCTG
>CBEULQ010000023.1:0-13000 GCA_965543975.1 uncultured Desulfocucumis sp.
AGTACGCTCCGCGCTGTCCGGCTTCGCCTTTCGCGCCATGCTTGTTTTTGAACGGTCTGCTGGAACTGCCGGAATGGAGGCTGATATGAAAAGAGATTTGTTGCAAATACCCCGCATTGTGGTGGCTGCTCCTCACGGCAGGTCAGGCAAGACCACTGTTACCCTGGGCTTGTTAGCCGCACTAAAGCAAAAAGGCTATAATGTTCAGCCCTTCAAAAAGGGACCGGACTTTATAGACCCAAGCTGGATGACCATGGTAACGGGCAACAGCTGCCGCAATCTTGACGGCTTTATGATGGACAGGGAGCTTATACGCAGTTCTTTTGTCCGCCACGCGGCGAATTGTGATATAGCCGTGGTGGAAGGGGCCATGGGACTTTTCGACGGTGTTGATATTGATGGCAGCGGGAGCACAGGGGAAATCGCCAGGGCTATCCAAGCTCCGGTGATGCTGGTGGTGGACACCACCAGGATGACCAGGAGTGTGGCTCCGTTGGTTAACGGATTTATGAATTTTGATCCGGGCGTTAAAATAGCCGGGGTGGTGCTGAACAAGGTTGCCCGCCCCCGGCACGAGTCGATGCTGCGCCAGGCGGTGGAAAAATATTGTGGTATTCCGGTGTTGGGGGTAATTCCCAAGGGTAAGCGGTTTACCATACCGGACAGGCACCTGGGTCTGATTCCGGCCGCCGAAAGGGACGAACTGGCCTGCGCGGTGGACGAAATAGGAACCGCGGCTTTGGATTGCCTGGATTTAAAATTAATTTTATCCGTGGCTGACTCCGCTCCGCCCTTTAATGTCCGGGATATCTCGGGATTATGGGAAATAAGCGCCGCCAGTGATATGGACAGGCCTGTTATAGGGGTGTTCAGGGACAGGGCTTTCACATTTTACTATCCGGAGAACCTGGAGGCGCTGGCCGCTGCCGGAGCAGAACTGAAATTTATCGACGCTATTAACGGAGAATCACTGCCGGAAGTCGATGCCCTTTATATAGGCGGGGGTTTTCCCGAGGTTTTTGCGGAGCGATTGGAGGCTAACAGCGTACTCCGACAGGATTTAAAGAACAGGGCGGAAGCCGGGCTTCCTGTGTATGCCGAGTGCGGCGGGTTGATGTATCTGGCTCGCAGCATTACCTGGGGGGAGCGTAATTTTGCCATGTCCGGGGTGCTTCCTCTGGACGTGGTTATGACAGACAAACCCCAGGGTCACGGGTATGAAGTGGTGGAGGTGGCCGGGGACAATCCCTTCTTCAAAAAGGGAACGGTTGTCAAGGGGCACGAGTTTCACAATTCCAGGGTGGTAAATATAGACGAGAGCAGCGTGGAATTCGCCTTCAGAGTTACCCGGGGTTCCGGGATTGACGGGAAGCGGGACGGAGTTACCCGCAAAAACGTGCTGGCGGCTTATAATCACCTGCACGCGCTAAGCACTCCGGAATGGGCCAAGGCACTGGCAGCCAGGGCCAGGGAGTATAGGACCGCCAGAAGCGCTTAAGCATAACGCAGAGTATTGGGGTCAGGCTTGACTTTTTCAAGCCTGACCCCAATTTTTGTTACATACAAAATGCTTTTCGTTGAAAGAATATAAGTGAGCCTTGGGTTCGGAAGGGGTTATTCCCCTACCGAACCCTTAGAGCGAACTTAGTTCGAGCTTTACAGCCTGTTGATCCCTGATTTAAGGACGGGATCTTACAGGCTGTTAGCGAGATAATATCAAAATTTTGTTGCGGAAGGAGGAGTCATGTGCGCAAGGATAGCGGTGAAAGCGGGCGGGTGCGCGGATGGCATCATCGCTGTTTTAAATACCTGGCAGCATTATGCGGGGCGGCAATTTTACTGACAATTTTCTGGCAGGGGCACGGTGCCCTGGCACAAAACGCAGTGCTATACTGGGGCAGCAGCGGGCCGGAGGTCAAAAAAGTTCAGGCCAAGCTAAACAGCTGGGGTTACTATCATGGCCCCATTGACGGCTATTACTCCGGAAAAACCCAGAAAGCCGTTAAAGACTTTCAGCGCAAGAACGGTCTTAACCCAGACGGTGTGGTTGGCCCCAGGACATGGCAGGCCCTGGGGTATTCCTCCGGCGGCCAGTCCCCGCGGTACGTGCCCCAGGACGGAGGAGCTTCCAGGGGTATCACCAACCGGGACAGCACTTATCTGCTGGCCAGGATTATAGAAGGAGAAGCAGCAAATGAACCATATGTGGGTAAAGTAGCTGTGGGAGCTGTAATTCTCAACAGAACCCAGAGCGCATCCTTTCCCGGTAGTTTAGCCGGGGTGATTTATCAGCCCCACGCCTTTGAGTCGGTGAGCAACGGCCAGTATACCAGGCCGATTACCGAGGAGTCGCTGCGGGCGGCCCAGGAGGCCATATCCGGCTGGGATCCCACCGGGGGAGCCCTATTTTTCTGGAACCCCTCCAAGCCAGTCAGTCCCTGGATATGGTCCAGGGATGTGGTAAACCAGATCGGCCGGCATGTTTTTGCCCGTTAAGGAGGTTTTGTCTTGAAGGATAAAAAATGGTCGCTGGCACTTGCCCTTGGTTTGGTCCTGGTGGCCGGATTGTTTTTATGGGGAAACGGGCAGGTCCAGTCCAGGCGAGCCATGGAAACAGCTTTAAACAACAAGTATCAAAGGGCCTTTTATGATCTGACCACCCATGTGCAAAACGTGGAAGTGCTCCTCTCAAAGACCCTGGTGGGTCAGGAGACACGGCAGGATACGCTGCTCTTTATGAACCTGTGGCAGGAAGCGGACGCCGCCCAGAGGGAATTGGGTCAAATTCCAGTTCCGGACGCACAGATGGCCAGAACCATGAAATATCTCACCCAGGTGGGAGATTACGCCAACACCTTGGCGAAGCAAACCGTTGACGGAAAACCTAAAACCGAAGAACAATGGCGGACGCTGCGCTATCTTTACTCCCAGGCGTCAGGGCTTAATGAAGAATTGCATACCATTGAATCCCATGTGGCGGATGGCAGGCTTACCCTGAGTGAACTGACTACCCAAGCCCGCCGGGGCTTGCGTAAAGAAGGACCGCAGCTTGCCAACAATAATTTACAGGCACTTGATAAAAAAATGCAGCAGTTTCCCACCCTGATATATGACGGTCCCTTTTCCGACCATATGGATAACAGAAAGGCGTTGGGATTAACCGGCGACAATATAACTGCGGATCAAGCCCGGTCAACAGCGCTTGACTCTATTGACAGGCAGGATAAAACGGATTACTTGGCAAATGTGGTGCGTAACCAAAAAGGAAAAACAACTGCCTACCAGGTTGACATTACCTCCCGGCCGGTCCGGGCCAATGAGAGGATAACCGTGGCAGTATCCCGTCAGGGGGGTAAAGTATTATGGATGTTAAATTCCAGGGCCATCGGAGATAAAAAAATATCCCTGGAATCCGCCGGCGATAGAGCGGCAGATTTTCTGGCCCGCAAAGGATTTAAGAATATGTTTAGCACCTATTACGAGGTGCAAAACCGTATGGCGATTTATAACTTTGCTGTCACCGACGGCGGGGTAGTGCTTTATCCTGATTTGGTGAAGGTGTCAGTAGCTTTAGATACCGGCCAGGTGGTTGGTTTTGAAGCCTCGAATTATTGGGATTCGCATAGAAACAGAAAAATTCCCGTTCCCCGCCTGACGCTGGAGCAGGCTAGAGAAAAACTCAGTCCTCATTTGGAAAATACTTCCGCAGGAAGGTTGGCTCTGATTCCGCTGAGCCCGGATAAAGAATCCCTGACCTATGAGTTTAAAGGAAATCTTGGCAAGGACGTGTTTCTGATCTACATAAATGCACAGACCGGTCGTGAAGAGCGGCTATTAAGGGTGGTTAACACCGGGGAGGGCGTATTGACGATATAGTAATTATTTACCGCTCCAGGCATATACATTAACCATGCAAATGAGTATTGACACTAATTTGTACACCATGGTACAATAACCTCGTATTTGAAAAAAGCCAGTGATGACGGGGAATGTGGGTTTCCGGTAGTTCTCAGAGAGCCGGGGTTTGGTGCGAACCCGGTGGATGAAGGATCCGTGCCGCCCCTGAGCAAGCGTGATGAAATTGCCTTTTACAAGGTGAGAGTAAGTCCGCCGCACGCCCTCCGATAAAGGGGCACTTAAGCGGGCCGCATTGTTATACCATTGCGGCCAATACGGGTGGTACCGCGAGAAATACTCTCGTCCCTTTTGGGGACGGGAGTTTTTATTTTTAGGGTAACCTGCCCTTTAAAAATGTTGAAAAAAGCATATCTGAGGCCGTTCAAAAACAAGTATGGCGCGGAAGGCGAAGCCGGACAGCGCGGAGCGTACTTGTTTGTACGTGAGCACTGGCCGGCGAGACTGAGTTAAAGTGCCAGGCGTAGTTTTTCAACGGCCTCCTATAAGGAGGTGGGTGATACGGTGAAGGAAATTCTGGAGCTGCTGGAGGTCAACGCAAAACTTACCGAACAGGAAATAGCCATCATGCTGGGCATGAATGTGGAAGAAATCAAGCAAAGAATTAAGGAAATGGAAAGAGATAAAATAATAATTCGTTACCTTACCCTGGTCAACTGGGAAAAGGTAGGGGAAGAGAAGGTTTCAGCCCTTATCGAGGTTCGCACCACCCCCCAGCGGGACGTGGGCTTTGACTCTGTGGCAGAAAGGATATACCGTTTTCCGGAGGTGCGCAGCGTCCGCCTGATGTCCGGTACATACGACCTGGCGGTGTTTATTGAAGGCAGGACCATGCGGGAGGTTAGCCACTTTGTGGCCACCAAGCTTGCCACCATTGACGGGGTGGTAAGCACCACGACTCATTTCGTGCTAAAAACTTACAAGCAGGACGGGGTTATCATCGAAGACGATGAAGAAGACAGAAGGTTGGTGATTTCGCCATGATTAATAAAATTGAATGGTCAAAAATGATTAATCCTACCGTTCGCTCCTTACCGCCCTCGGGCATACGAAAGTTCTTCGACATGGTAACAGAAATAAAAGGTGTCATTTCACTGGGCGTGGGGGAGCCGGATTTTGTAACTCCCTGGCACATACGGGAAGGCTGCATTTATTCCCTGGAAAAGGGTTACACCATGTACACGTCCAACCAAGGGCTGCTGGAATTAAGGGAAGCCATTTCCAGGGATCTTGACATTACTTACGGCGTAACCTATGACGCCCGCAGGGAACTGCTGGTGACAGTCGGGGTCAGCGAGGGCCTTGATCTGGCCATGCGGGCACTGACATGCCCCGGTGATGAGGTGCTGATACCCGAGCCGTCCTATGTCTCCTATGCGCCCTGTACCATGATGGCTGGTGGTGTGCCGGTGCATATACCCACCAGCGTGGAGGATAATTTCCGTTTAACCGCAGACAGGGTAGAGGCGGCCATCACGCCCCGTACCAAGATACTCCTGCTCTGTTATCCCAACAACCCCACAGGCGCCGTGATGCCCCGGAAGGAATTGCTGGCTATCACCGAGGTGGTAAGAAAGCACAACCTTATTGTAATTTCTGACGAGATATACGATAAACTTACCTACACGGGAGAGCACACCTGCGTTTCTTCCCTACCGGGCATGCGGGAGCGGACCATACTTTTAAACGGCTTTTCCAAAGCATACGCCATGACAGGATGGCGAGTCGGGTATGCCGCCGGCAATGCCGACTTTATCGCGGCAATGACTAAAATTCACCAGTACACTATGCTCTGCGCTCCCATAACAGCCCAGATGGCTGCGGCGGAAGCTCTGAAAAACGGGCGGGCAGGCATGCAGCACATGGTGCAGCAGTATAATCGCCGCCGCCACCTGGTAATGCAAGCATTCAGTGAGATGGGGATACCATGCTTTGAACCAGGCGGAGCATTCTATGCTTTTCCGGAAATCTCAGCCACCGGTCTTTCATCCGAAGAATTTGCAGAAAAACTGCTTATGGAGGAGAAGGTGGCGCTGGTTCCAGGCAACGCTTTTGGACCAAGTGGAGAGGGTTTTGTACGTTGCTCGTATGCAGCTTCTGTTGATGACCTTGCAGAGGCCTTCCGACGCATGGACAGGTTTGTAAAACGCTGCGGCGTGAAGGTTAAAACAGTGGTCAACCTTTAACTGGGATGTGTGAGGTGAGAGGCTGGAAGTGAGAGTCACCTCTCACCTCTCAATTTGACCGGCCTCTAAAAACACAAATTCTCATATTCTGATTTTTTAAACAAACAGGCAGGAACTGGACGAATTTTAAAGAATAATATATAAATACTAAAGAATTGGCGGGTGGCTTTTCGCCGTCCGCCAATGTTTTGTTCATTCCGCGAAGCGAATAGTTTACTTCAGCGGATATTTTTTGCTTTAAGATGAAGAATGGGAGGATGGCTGGAAGTGAAACTGCTGCTGCTGTTTTTGTTTGTGGGCGTGCTGATTTACAGCGGATTCATCAGTATGCGCAAAACCCGTACAGTGAACGACTTTTTTTTGGGTGGCCGGGGTGTTGGTCCCTGGCTGTCAGCTTTCGCTTACGGCACCACATATTTTTCAGCAGTTATTTTTATTGGTTATGCGGGTAAAGTGGGCTGGGGCTTCGGGCTATCCAGCCTGTGGATTGTACTTGGCAATACCCTGATAGGCAGTTTGCTGGCCTGGCTGATTTTGGCCAAAAGAACACTCCACCCTGGCTTCCCTGGTGCTGGTTAGCAGCTCCTCCATAGCCATCGACCTTTACAAAACGGTTAACCCAAACCACAGCCCGAAACAGGGCGTGATTATGATGAGACTGCTTTGTATGGTTTTCATAGCCCTGTCGCTGATACTGGCGCTGCTGAAGCCTGCTATCATTTTAAGTCTCATGGCCATGTCCTGGGGCGCCGTGGCGGGATTTTTCATTGCTCCCTACATGTACGGGCTTTTCTGGCGACGCGCCACCACTGCCGGGGCATGGATCGGCGGGCTGAGCGGCTTGTCCATAGCGGTGGTTTTTGATCTGTATTACAAGCTGAACGCATCGGTTATACCACTTATAGGTTCTGTTGCAATGCTGGTGCCGCTGGCGGTTTTGCCGCTGGTTAGCTTGCTGACCAAACAGTTGCCGGAGAAGCATTTGGTGAAAGTATTTGGAAGCTCTTCGGAGGGTGGTAAAGACGTGGAAATGTTTACCAAAGGAAGTGTTGCTCGATGATCTGGGACCAAAAAGAATGCCTGAGCCGGGAAGAATTGAAGGAACTCCAGCTGGAAAGGCTCAAGGAAACTGTAAACAGGGTTTATCACCGGGTTCCCCATTACCGGGAGGAATTTGACCGGTTGGGGATATCACCTAAAGATATAAAAACACTGGAGGATGTGCGCAAAATACCATTTACCACCAAGGTGGCTTTAAGGGATAACTATCCCTACGGCATGTTCGCCGTGCCCATGAAGGAAATAGTGCGTTTGCATGCCTCCTCCGGAACCACCGGCAAGCCCACGGTGGTGGGTTATACCAAAAAAGATTTAAACAACTGGTCGGAACTGGTGGCCAGAATGGTTACCCAGGCCGGGGTCAACCAGGACGATGTTGCCCAGATAACCTTCGGCTACGGACTGTTTACCGGGGCTTTCGGTCTGCACTACGGCCTGGAGAGGGCCGGGGTTGCCATCGTACCTTCATCAGTGGGCAACACCCAGAAGCAGATCATGCTGATGCAGGACTTCGGCACAACCGTGCTGGTGGGTACCCCCTCCTATTGCCTGCATCTGGCGGAAGCGGCAAGGGAAATGGGCGTCAACCCTGAAGGATTGAAAATTCGTATAGGCCTTTTTGGAGCGGAAGCCTGGACGGAGAGCATGCGTGAGGAATTGGAGCGAGCCTGGGGTATCAGGGCAAACGACAACTACGGCCTCAGCGAGGTAATGGGGCCGGGGGTCGCCGGGGAATGTTTGGAAAGAACAGGAATGCACATTAGCGAAGATCATTTCCTGGTGGAAGTTATCGACCCGGTATCAGGTGATCCCTTGGAATACGGGCAGGAAGGCGAACTGGTGATAACCACCCTGACCAAGGAGGCCTTTCCGGTGCTTCGCTACCGTACCAGGGACATTACCGTGCTCAATCCCGAACTCTGCGGCTGCGGCAGGACCACCGTCAGGATGCGCAAAGTTACCGGCCGCACGGACGACATGCTAATTATTTCCGGTGTGAATGTATTTCCATCCCAGATAGAGAGCGTCTTAATGAGCATAGAAGGAATTTCTCCCCATTACCAGATTATGGTGGGTAAAAAAGGTTATTTGGACTACCTGGAAGTGCAGGTGGAGCTCAGCCAGACCTCATTCACCGGTCAGTTCCGTGACCTGGAAGCCCTGGAAGGACGGGTGCGCAGCAAGTTGCAGAGCGTTTTATCCATCGGGGCCAGGGTAAGGCTGATGGAGCCCCACTCCATTGAGCGCAGTCAGGGTAAGGCCAAAAGGGTTATAGATATGAGAAACGAACAGTAACACTGGAGGTGTAGCCGTTGAGAGAGCTTATGACAGGTAACCAGGCCATTGCCAGGGGAGCCTGGGAAAGCGGTGTAGCCCTGGGAGTGGGTTATCCCGGAACACCCAGCACGGAAATATTGGAGAATTTTGCCCGTTACCGGGGCATATACGCGGAGTGGGCGCCCAACGAAAAGGTAGCCCTGGAGGTTGGCATCGGCGCAGCCATGGCCGGAGCCAGAGTGCTGGCGACCATGAAGCATGTGGGGGTGAACGTGGCTGCCGACCCACTGCTTACTGCCGCTTATACCGGGGTAAACGGCGGACTGGTACTGGTTTCCGCGGACGATCCGGGGATGCACAGCTCCCAAAACGAGCAGGACAACAGAAATTATGCCCGCTTTGCAAAAATTGCCATGCTGGAGCCTTCAGACAGCGCGGAGGCACTGGCCATGATGCGTTTGGGACTGGATATAAGCGAGCAGTTTGATATACCGGTGATGCTGAGAACTACCACCAGGGTAGCACACTCCCAGGGTTTTGTGGAAGTGGGAGACAGGGTGGAAATTCCCGCCCGCCCCTACGTCAAGGACCCGCGCAAATGGCTGATGGTTCCCGCCTTCGGCAGGATGCGCCGCCAGTCCCTGGAGGAACGGCTTGCCAAACTGTCCGAATACTCCGAAAGCACACCGCTTAATTTTATTTATAAAGGGGATACCAAAATAGGTATAATTACCAGCGGTATCAGTTATCAGTACGTCAAGGAAATACTTCCCAACGCTTCTGTGTTGAAACTCGGCATGACCTATCCGCTGCCTCTGAACCTGATTAAAGAATTTGCCGCCGGGGTGGACAAACTCTTTGTGGTGGAAGAATTGGAACCATTCATTGAGGATCAGGTAAAATTATTGGGATTGGAAGTAACAGGAAAGGAGCTTTTCCCGGCCACTGGAGAGTTCAGCACCGGTCTGCTTCGCCGCATATTTGCCGGGGCTGGAGTAATACCCGCCGGGGAAGCGGAGATGCCCGCCTACCCGGACATGCCGCCGCTGCCTCCGCGCCCGCCGGTGCTCTGTGCCGGATGTCCGCATAGGGGAGTATTTTACACCCTGCGCAAACTGAAGCTGATAGTAACCGGCGACATAGGCTGTTACACACTGGGCGGTCTATCCCCCCTTGAGGGCATGGACAGTTGTGTCTGTATGGGAGCCAGCATAGGCATGGCTCACGGAGCGGAAAAGGCGGTGCCGGAATTGAGGGGGCGCACCGTTGCGGTTATAGGTGACTCAACTTTCCTGCACTCCGGAATTACCGGTTTGCTGGACGTAGTGTATAACAATGGCAATTCAACCGTTATCATAGTGGACAACAGCACAACCGCCATGACCGGACACCAGGAGCATCCTGCCACCGGGAAAACCCTGATGGGGGGGGACGCTTCGGTGGTTGACCTGGAAGCACTGGTCCGTGCCCTTGGTGTGCAGCGGGTGGTGACCGTGGACCCCCTGGATCTGGAAAAACTCACCGCCGCCGTAAAAGAAGAGGTGGAGGCCCCGACTCCCTCTGTAATCATAGCCCGCCGACCCTGCGTGCTGCTTAAGAGGCAGTCCGGACAGCCGGTGAAGGTGGATCAGGAGGCCTGCAAGGGCTGCAAAACATGCCTTAAACTAAGCTGCCCGGCAATTTCCGTAAAGGATAAACTTTGCTCGGTGGATGCTATAACCTGTATCGGTTGCGGACTTTGCGTGCAGGTATGCAAATTCGGTGCGTTAACTGCAGCGGAAGGGGGTGTTGCCGGTGCTTAAATCCATGGATGTGCTAATGGTGGGAGTGGGCGGACAGGGCACCATTCTGGCCAGCAAAATTCTGGTGCACGCCGCCGGTGCCGCCGGTTACGACATAAAGATGTCCGAAATACACGGCATGGCCCAGCGGGGCGGCAGCGTCTCCACCCAGGTGCGCCTGGGGGAAAAGGTATATTCCCCGCTTATAGAAGAGGGCAAGGCCGACGCCATTCTGGCCTTCGAGAAGCTTGAGGCTATGCGCTGGCTGCCCTATCTAAAAAAGGGCGGTTCCATCATCATCAACGACCAGGCCATAGCCCCAGTTCCGGTGCTGGCGGGCCTGGCCGAATATCCTGAAGACATCAACGGCTATATCCGCTCCAAGGTTCCCGGCATGCTGGCGGTGGACGCCCTGAAGATCGCCACAGAGTGCGGCAACCCAAAAGCTGCCAATGTGGTCCTGGTGGGCGTGCTGGCCAAAAGGCTGCCAATCCCAAAGGAATTGTGGCAGGAGGCCCTGGAGGCCAGGGTGCCGGCAAAATTTTTGGATGTTAACAGGGCTGCCTTCGAAAGCGGTTACAATTTGTAAATTGTATAATAAGAACTAAACCCCCGTTTACTTACGGGGGTTTAAAACATGTTTGAGGTCTGCATTTTTATTCATCTCCTTGCGGGCGGCATTGATTTCTTCCTCAATGTCTTTTTCCGTCAGGCCGCTATCCTTTGCCCGGGTTCTAATCGTATTCAAAGAAGTTAAATCAATAAGTCAATAGCATTTCATTTTTCGGGTTGATTTTTCCCCCCTTTTGATAATGTTAAAAAAGGGTTATAATATATGAAATTTATGGTGGAGTCTGCCGGAGGGGATAGATTTGCATAAAGAGGTGCTGGTTACCGTAAAGGGTACCCAGACCAACGAGTTTGGCGAAAAGGACACCATTGAACTTATCACCAAAGGAAATTATTATTATAAAAACAGTTCCTATTATATCGTATATAACGAAAGCGAACTCTCCGGTCTGGAAGGGGCCACCACTTCCCTCAAGGCCGAGTCTGCCCGGGTGACCCTCAACAGGATGGGATCGGCGGAAATGAAACAGATTTTTGAGGAAGGGGTTCACAATGAGGGCATGTACATCACCTCCTGCGGAAGTATAGAAATGCGGGTGCTTCCCCGGAAGGTGGAAGTGCGCCTGGATCACTCCGGCGGCAGTATAGACCTTGGCTATGATATAGAAATGGACCGTGAGAAACTAGGCTACAATGAATTGAGCATAACTGTTAAAGAACTGTAACCGCCGGAAAAGCGGACAAAAAGCTTCCGGGAGGAACTCCCGGGGGCATATTATTTTTTGAGCTACATAAGTTGGGGACATCCTTCTTGTGTCCCCTGACCTATTGAGGAGGTTTAGAATGAGCGGTTTGGTTGATCAGATTCGTTCGGGACTTGTGGATTCCCTGAAAAAAGCATTAATATCCGCAGGGGAAAAAGGAACTTTGCCTCAGATTGAGACCCCGGCCTTTGTGGTGGAGGTACCCAGGGAAAAAGAAAACGGGGATTTTGCCACCAATCTTGCCATGCTGCTGGCCAAGCCGGCCCGCACAGCTCCCCGCAAGGCAGCCGAAGCCCTGGCAGCGGAGCTGGATCTTTCGGGCCTGCCGGTGGAAAAAGTGGAAATAGCCGGTCCCGGCTTTATTAATTTTTACCTGAGCCCCAATTGGGTTCTGGCGGCTCTGCCGGATATTGTCAAAAACGGTGCTGCGTACGGCCGGGTGAACATCGGTGATGGCAGGAAAGTGCAGGTTGAGTTTGTCAGCGCAAACCCCACCGGGCTCTTGCACATGGGCAACGCCAGGGGCGCGGCCCTGGGCGACAGCATATCCTCGCTTCTGGACTATGCCGGGTTCGACGTAAGCCGGGAATTCTACATTAATGATGCCGGAAATCAAATAGAGCACTTCGGGCGTTCATTAGAGGCCCGCTATTTACAACTGCTGGGCAGGCAGGCGCAGGTTCCGGAGGAAGGCTACCACGGAGAGGACATAATGGAAACCATGAGGGGGTTTGTGGAAAAATACGGCGACAGGTATCTCGATACCGCCAGCCCCGTGCGCAGGGAGGTTATGGTTAAATATGCCCTGGCGGAGAAACTGGGGGCAATTAAAAAATCCCTGGGGGAATTCGGCGTGAACTACGACGTCTGGTTTTCCGAGCAGTCCCTGCACGACTCCGGTAAGGTAACGGAAGCTATAGAGCGGTTAAAAGAGAGCGGCTACCTTTATGAATACGAAGAAGCACTTTGGTTCAAAGCCCGGGAGTTCGGGGTGGAAAAGGATGAGGTGGTGGTAAGAAGTAACGGCATACCAACCTATTTTGCCGCCGACATAGCCTATCACATGAATAAATTCCAACGTGGATTCCAGTGGGTGATTAATATCTGGGGCGCCGACCACCATGGCCATGTGCCTCGCATGAAGGGCGCCGTCAAAGCCCTGGGATATGACCCGGACGCCCTCCAGATTATTATTATGCAGTTGGTTCGTCTTTACAAAAGTGGAGAAATTGTGCGCATGAGTAAGCGCACAGGGCAGTTT
Source organism: uncultured Desulfocucumis sp. (assembly GCA_965543975.1). Taxonomy (GTDB): domain Bacteria; phylum Bacillota; class Desulfotomaculia; order Desulfotomaculales; family Desulfocucumaceae; genus Desulfocucumis. The sequence continues at coordinate 12,815 of CBEULQ010000023.1, forward strand.
GTAACCCTGGAGGAACTGGTGGAGGAAGTCGGCAAGGATGCCGCCCGCTACTTTTTTGTAATGCGCAGCGCCGACAGCCATCTTGATTTTGACCTGGACCTGGCCAAGGCGCAATCCAATGATAACCCTGTTTACTATGTGCAGTACGCCCATGCCAGGATCTGCAGTATAAAGAGACAGTTGGAG
>CBEULQ010000024.1:0-12701 GCA_965543975.1 uncultured Desulfocucumis sp.
GCTCTCCCGGTCAAGAAAAATACATAGTCCATCCTCTCTCTTGCGCAGCGTGTATTCCACCCATTGCCAGCCAGGCTGGATGTATCCACCCCGGTTTATGAACTGCTGCAGGGATTCATGGTCGACTCCCAGGTATTTCTGCAGATTCAACATATCTATCCGGGTTAGCGGTACCGTGTCAACGCAACAAATGCCGCAACCCTCACAGACAGGCAAAGCATTTTTTCTGTAGCAGCTCAGCGATGACTGCTCAATCATCTGGTTTAGTGCGTACAGATAATCGTTGACGGATGCCCGGCTGTGCGCAACTACGAGATCATAGCCCAGCTTTTCCCCGAACAGAAGCGGTATAACCAGTACCGCCTTTGATTGTGCCATATAAAAAACCTCCTCTAATAGCACTTTCGATGAAGGAATGTATTAGCCGGCTTTATCTCGCTAACTGCCTGTAAGACCCCATCCTTGAAGTTCGGGGATAAACAGGGAGAGGAATGTCCCCAAGGCTCACTTATATGCCTGACACAGGAAAACTGTTTATATTATTAAATGTTAAATGTTAACATTTTGTGCATATTATACAAAAATTTTATACGACTCGTCCGAAAATAAAAACAACCCCTTCTTTCGGTTGAAGGGGGTTTGGGGGTCAGGCTTGACGAGAATAATTAAACAAGATAAATCAAAAAGTCAAGACTGACCAAACCGTTTTTGTCATGACAAATCGCAATTAATTAATAATTAATATTCTAAATGGGAATATTTAAATTGTTTCCGATTTTGAAGCATCATATGGAAATAAATTCCTAACGACTTTTCAACTTCTGATTTTCTTTGGGAGCATCTATGATTCTAAATACTGAACAACTCCGACAAAAAGCTCATGAACTTGCACTGACACACGACCCTTGCATGAGGCGCAGCACATCAAAGCGACTGTGGAGGGATTTTTATGCGGACGTAGAGAATTTACGCGCGTTTATACATTCCCTTAAAGACGGCTATGCAAGCTGTTCGCAGCCAGCGGAAGAATGGCTCTTGGATCATGCTGAATTCATCGAAGAACAGGTGCTGGTGATCCGGCACCAGCTTTCCGAAGCCTTTTTGCGGGATTTGCCCGGCTTACGCAAGACCGGCAGGGCAAGGGTACTGTCTATCTGTGCTGATTATCTTGAGCACGTGGATGGAAACCTGGACGAAGACTTGCTGGTTTCATACATCAATTCCTACCAGGAAGTATCGGTTTTGACCATTGCTGAGGCGTGGGCGATACCGCTTATCCTGCGCATCGCCTTGATCCGGCGCCTGGCCGAGGTCATGGGACTGGTTCGCGAACGGCGAGAGGCGTGCACTTTAGTCGAACGGCTGCTGTCACGAATGGATTCGTCCAAGTTGAACCCGGATGTTCTGAAAACCGCCATTGAAGAAGCGGGTCAAGATATGCCGCTCTCCGGGCCCCTGATCGTCCACCTGGTCCGGCACCTGCGTGAATGGGCGGACGATTCGGCAATCGTACGGGAATGGCTGATGTGCAAACTGGAAAACAGCCCTGACAGTCTTGATAGAATCGTCTCCTACGAGTATCAGCTTCAGGCCGCCTATCAAGTGACCGCAGGCAACCTCATCGGCAGCCTGCGCAGAATTACGCGCTTGAACTGGAGCGATTCCTTCGAGCAGATTTGCATGGTTGAGCATACTCTGCGCGAAGAAAGCGCAGGCACATATCCACTTCTTGATTTCTCAAGCCGCGACGTACTGCGAAAGCGCGTTGAACAATTGGCCCGCCGGTTGCGTGTGCCGGAAAATCTGGTGGCTAAGCAGGCCGTCGAACTGGCGGCGAATAAATACGGGCAGGTGCATGGAGAGCAGGCGCAGTCGCCGGATGAGAATGTCGGCAATCCGGCAGAGTCAAAGGAAAGGGGACACACCTCCATCGGAGGAATGTCCCCAATTGAGGAACTGCCGCGCCAGGTATTTGCCGCCTACTACCTGCTCGAACCGGATGGCGTCAAGGATCTGCGGCACGCTCTGAAAATGTGCAGCACCCCCCGGTATTTGCCGGAAACGGGAATTTTGCGCCGTGCCACCGGCGCGTATTTCATCATTCTTACAGTATCGTTCGCGGTCGCCCTGCTTGGATTCGCCCTGTGGATCGCCGGCGGCGCCAGCTTTACCACCACCCAGTGGGTGATAATTCTATTTGCGCTGTTGTTACCCGCCAGCGAGTGGGCCGTAACGGCGGCACACTGGCTTATAGGGTGCGCCAGAAGGACCCGGCCGCTGTTGAGATACGATTTCTCGCACGGAATACCGCCTGAAGCGACAACTCTGGTGGTCATTCCCGTAATCTGGTCCACAAAGAAAGAGGTACAGGAATTGGCGGACCGGCTGGAAATGCATTACCTGGCCAACCGCGACTCGAACATCCATTTCGCTCTCCTTGGCGATCTTGTGGACGCGGACGCGGAGAAAGTGTCAAAGGATAGGGGACACACCTCCTTCAGCGGAAAGGGGACACACCTCTCTCAGAGGAATGTCCCCGATGGAATGTCCCCAACTGATGACGCTGCCGTCCTTTCAGCCGCGCGGGCAAGCATTGAGGAGTTAAACTGCACTTACTCCCGTCCGGGCGGGAGTACATTCCACCTCTTTCAGCGCCGCAGGTTATGGAACCCGTCCGAGGGTGCGTGGATGGGTTGGGAGCGCAAGCGGGGCGCTCTGGTGGAATTTGTCGAACTGCTTAAAGGAAGGACCGATACCACTTACGACTTCGTAGTAGGTGACACGTCTATACTGCCGCATATACGTTACATCATCACCCTTGACGCGGATACGCAACTGCCGCTGGGAAGCGCTCAGCGAATGATCGGCACCATGCATCTGCCCTACAACCGGCCAAGGTTAAACCGAACGCGAACACGGGTCATGGAAGGATACGGAGTGTTGCAGCCGCGTATCGGCATTAGCCACGGGGCGGCCTTACGTTCACGGTTTACTTATTTATGGTCGTCGGATCCGGGAATCGATCCGTACGCCTTTGCAGTCTCCGATCCATACCAGGACGGGTTGGGACAGGGCATTTTTACGGGTAAAGGTATATTCGATGTTGACGCCTTTGCGAAGGTTTTATGTGAACGCATTCCGGAGAACCGTGTTTTAAGCCACGACTTGCTGGAAGGCGGGTTTTTACGCGCCGGCCTGCTGTCGGATATCGAATTAATCGATGGGTATCCATCCACGTTTAGCGCCTATCAGAAAAGAATGCACCGCTGGGTGCGCGGCGATTGGCAGCTGCTCATATGGCTGTTTCACCGTGTCCGTGACCGCTGGGGAAAGCCTTTGCCGGTGGATTTATCCCCCTTAAGCCGCTGGCAAATGATCGACAATCTGCGACGCAGTTTACTGCCGCCGGCGCAGTTTGCAATACTGCTAATGAGCCTGACCGTCTTACCCGGCTCTCCCGGGCGATGGCTCGCTTTTGTGTTTGCCACATTGTTTTTGCCTTTGATACGTCAATTGATGGCGATCAGCTGGACATTTTGGCGTCCACGGAGCTTGCTGGCCACAGCCGGTCAAGTTTTGGTAACCATTATTACACTGCCCTTTCAAAGCGTACTGTTGCTGGATGCAATCGCCAGAACCCTATACCGTTTATTCGTGTCTAAACGGCATTTGCTCGAATGGATCAGCGCCGCGGAAGTTGAACGCCGCAGCAGGGGCGGGCGCTACCCTGCGCTGCTGGGTATGTACGGAGGTTACACTCTGGCAATCCTCTTCGGGCTGGCAGCAGCGGCCAGTGGCGTTCCGGCGCTGCTGTGGACAGGCTTATCCCTTAGCGCTATATGGGCTGCTGCCCCCCTTGCGGTTCGCTGGTTGGATCAGCCCGTGCAGCGGCCCGATCGCCCGCTTGCGGCGGCTGAGGAAGAAGAACTGCTGCAGTTGTCGGGACAAATCTGGGCGTTTTTCGAGGATTACGTTACTGAAACAGATAATTGGCTGCCGCCTGATAATGTTCAAATCAATCCGCCCAATGGGGTCGCCCACCGCACTTCCCCCACCAACATAGGGCTTTATCTCGCCTGCGCGCTGGCGGCACGGGATTTCGGGTTTATCGATACGCCAGGATTGATTGAGCGCCTGGACCGCACGCTCAGTACGGTGGAGCGCCTGGACAAATGGAAAGGCCATCTTTATAACTGGTACGACACAGTCACCCTGGAGCCACTACCTCCGCTTTACGTGTCAACAGTGGATTCCGGCAACTTCGTCGGCAGCTTGATCACAGTCAAAGAGGGGCTGGCGGAGTGGCTCAAGTCGTACACCGGAGGAGACGAAGAGCCGGGTTCCAATCAGTTTCGCAGCAAGTCGGTGGAAGCTATGAATGTTGCCTTCGCCGAGGAGTTGGCGCCTGCATTTAAAAATGAATATGCAGCCGGGACCGGGGGAGCGGCAACTACAGGGGTCCGGGCTATAGAAAGTGCGGTTAATGGAATATCGCCCAGGGACGTCCGGGACGGCTGGACGACCCGCGGGCAAAATATAATCTCACGTTTAGAGGCGCTGATTAACGGGACAGACTTTCGCCCGCTTTATGACCATAAGGCTAAATTATTCAACCTGGGCTACCACGCCGGCCTGCGAGAAATTGATAAGATACTGTATGACCTTTTGGCATCGGAAGCAAGGCATTCGAGCTTTATTGCCATCGCTCTGGGCCATGTGCCGGTGTCGCACTGGCATGCGCTGGGGCGGACAATGACCAGGGTAGGGCGGCGGGTCACCCTGCTCTCGTGGTCCGGGACAATGTTTGAATATTTAATGCCCTGGCTCTTTATGCGTACCTACCAGAACACCATCTGGGACAGCACCTACCGTGCGGTGGTCAAGCGGCAAATGGACTACGCCCGTCAACGGGGGGTCCCCTTCGGCATCTCCGAGTCCGGCTACTACGCCTTTGATTATCAGATGAACTATCAATACAGGGCCTTTGGTGTTCCCGGCCTCGGGTTTAAGCGCGGCCTGGAGCAAGATTTGGTTGTGGCGCCGTACGCCACAATCCTTGCCCTACCCTTTGCGAAACGTGAGGGACTTAAGGATTTGCGCAAAATGGAAGAGTTTGGCGCCCGGGGAAAATACGGCTACTTCGAAGCCATAGATTTCACCTCCGAGCGGCTGCCGAAGGATAAGACCAGCGTGGTTATCCGAAGTTTTATGGCCCATCACCAGGGAATGAGCCTGCTGGCCCTGGCCAACTTGCTGGCGCCGAAAAAAATATACCAGCGCTTTCACCGTGACAAGAGGGTGCAGGCAACTGAACTGCTTTTACAGGAGCGTATTCCCGCGCGGCCAAAAATCATTAAACATCCTGCCATGAAATGTGTGCCTGTGCCTTATAACAGGCCGGCAGTTACCGGTGCCCTGCGCGAATACCTAAATACGGACACGCCGACACCCGAAGTGTGTGTATTGTCCAACGGGAACTTTATGACCATAGTGACCAACAGCGGCAGCGGACTCAGCCGGTACGAGGGTCTGGACGTCTCGCGCTGGAGGGAAGATCCGGTGTTGGATAATTGGGGGAGCTACATGTACATCCGTGACGTTACCCGCGATATGGTATGGTCGCCGGCGTTTCAGCCGTGCCGTGTCCCGTCTGATGAGCAGCGGGTGCAGTTTTCCCTTGACCGGGCCACCTTCATGCGCGTGGATGGAGACGTGCAGACGAGCCTCGAAATCTGCGTGTCACCGGAATGGAATGCGGAAGTCCGGCGGTTGACACTCACCAATGCGGGGAATGAAGCGCGGATCATCGAAGTCACCACGTTTTTTGAACTGGCCCTGGCGCCTCCCTGTGCCGACGATGCGCACCCGGCCTTCAGCAAATTGTTCATCAAAACGGAATACGCCCAAGACGTCCAGTGTCTTCTGGCCCGGCGCAGGCCCCGCCAGGAAGACGAGAAACCGTTATGGGCGGCGCATTCGCTGATGGCCACTGGCCCAACGCTGGGACCTGTGGAGTATGAGACCGATAGGGCCGGCTTTATTGGCCGTGGCAACACTCTTTCCCTGCCGCAGGGAATCCGCTCCCACCTGCGTGGAACTGTGGGTTCTGTGGCTGACCCCGCCTTTATCATGCGCAGGCGATTAAACATTGAGCCCGGGGAACAGGTGCAACTTAACGCCGTCACTGCCGTGGCAGGCACAAAGGAAGAGGTGCTGGACATTGTAAGCCGTTTCCAGGGAGAACTGGCGGTGGAGAGAACATTCCAACTGGCCTGGAATCGCAGTCAAATCGAACTTCGGCATCTGCATATGACTGCCGCTCAAGCAATGGCTTTCCAAACCTTCGCGGGACAGGTGCTGTATACTCCGCCGCTGCGGCAGGAGCGTAAGCTTAATATCACTGCCAACGTAAAAGGTCAGTGCGGCCTCTGGGCCTACGGAGTTTCCGGAGACTTGCCGGTGATACTGGTACGGATAGAGAATCAGGCCGATTTGCAGTTTGTGGTCAAACTGCTGACAGGGCACGAGTATTTACGCCGTCTGGGGTTCCTTTTCGACCTGGTAATTCTGAACGAATCGGCGGGGGGATACCAGCAGGATTTGCAGGAAGCATTGCGGCGGGCGGCGGAACATGTAATTAATCGTTGTGGTGAGGGGTTCGGCGGCGTTTTTATCGTTAACGCCGATCAGCTTCCGGACGAGGACAGGACACTGCTGCTGGCCACTGCCCGTGTTGCGTTGCGGGCAGACGGTCCCAGCCTCAAGGCGCAATTCAAACTGCCTCTGCGGGATAGCGCCTTCCCGGAACCCCTTACACCGACAGCGCCGTTTAACAGATTCGCTACCCTTGCGCCTGACGACATGCCCCGGTTGATGTTCTTCAACGGCTGGGGAGGATTTTCACAGGATGGCCGGGAGTATCAGATTGTATTCAAAAACGGCAATCATTTGCCGGCGCCATGGATCAATGTTATAGCCAATCCGCGCTTCGGCTGCCTTGTCTCCGAACTGGGCACCGGTTACTCCTGGTGGCGCAACAGCCGTGAGTTTAAACTAACCCCCTGGTCAAACGATTCTGTGCTCGACCCACCGGGAGAAGTGTGTTATCTGCGGGACGAAGAGAGCGGCGAACTATGGTCTGCCACACCTTCCACCACACACTCGGATAAGCCTTACAACGTTACCCACGGCAGGGGGTTCACGCGCTTTCGCCATGAAAGACATGGTGTTTTTCAGGAAATGACCGTTTTTGTTCCTCTGGATGATCCCGTCAAGGTGATCAAATTGCGGTTGCAAAACAGTACTACCGGGCGGCGGCGGCTTTCCGTCACATATTACGCTGAATGGGTGCTGGGTGTACGGCGCCAGGAGAACGCTCCTTTCATCATCACGGAGTGGGATGAGTCTGCCCAAATCATGCTGGCACGCAACGGGTACCAGGAGACATTTCGCAATGCCACAGCCTTTTTAGGCGTATATCCGCAGCCGGAAGCGTCCATGGAGCCGCCGGCTGAATTAGAGTTCGGAGCGAAGGGGAACGTCGCCGGGACGGACGATCTATCCTGGACGGCAGACCGCAACGAGTTTCTCGGACGCAACGGCACATTGGAAAATCCCGCTGCTTTGACCCGGGAGCGGCTGTCAGGCAAAACAGGGCCTCTTTATAACGTTTGCGGCGCGGTGCAGACCAAACTCACACTGGAACCCGGAGCCGAACGGACAGTCTACATACTGCTTGGCTGCGATTATTCCCGGGACGCGGCTGTGAAACTGGCGCAAAAATACCGCCAAACCCCTGTCTGCCACCGGGCTTTTGAACTGGTGCAGGAATTCTGGGAAGGTGTTTTGGAGCAGATCTCGGTTTCCACGCCCAGCCCGGAGATGGATTTATTATTGAACGGCTGGATGCTTTACCAGACCCTTGCCTGCAGAATGTGGGCACGATCCGCCTTTTATCAGGCGGGAGGCGCGTACGGCTTTCGCGATCAACTGCAAGATGCCCTGGCGCTGCTGCACTCCCGTCCCGACCTTACCCGGGCGCAAATTTTACTGCATGCAGCGCATCAATATGAGGAGGGCGACGTGCAGCACTGGTGGCATGAAGAAACGCAGCGCGGCATCCGCACACGCTTCTCCGATGATTTTCTGTGGCTGCCCTACGCCGTCGGAAGGTATTTGGATCATACGGGGGACGACAGTATACTCGACGAGAAGGTGCCTTTTCTTCAAAGTGAACCACTTCCGGAGGGTGAACATGAACGATACGAGCCTACACAAATCTCTATCCTGAGCGGCACTGTTTTCGAGCACTGTTTGCGTGCCATTGACAGGTCTTTACTGCGCTTCGGTGAACACGGTCTGCCGCTAATCGGAATAGGAGACTGGAACGACGGCATGAACCGCGTCGGCGCTGAAGGCCGGGGTGAGAGCGTGTGGCTGGGCTGGTTCCTCTATAAAGTACTTAACCGGTTCACGGAACTTTGCCGGCGGCGCAGCGATGTAGAGCGGGCGGGGCGCTACAGGGATGCATGTCAAAAACTGGCCTCCTCCCTGGATGAACACGCCTGGGATGGACAGTGGTACCGGCGGGCCTTCACCGACGCCGGCAAGTGGCTGGGTACTATTTATAATGAGGAATGCCGTATCGATGCCATTGCCCAGTCCTGGTCGGTGATCTCCGGAGCCGCACCGGAAGATAAGGCGTTGCAGGCGATGCATTCCTTTGACCGCGAACTGGTGGACCGGGATCTTTCCGTGGCGCGTCTTTTGACGCCGCCTTTTGACCGCACGGATCCGAGTCCCGGCTATATTCAGGGCTATCCGCCCGGAATTAGAGAGAACGGAGCCCAGTATACCCATGGCGTAATATGGAGCATTATCGCCTGGTGCCGGCTTGGAAACGGCGATAAGGCCTTTGAATTGTTCAATATGTTAAATCCTCTAAATCACACCCGCACGCACAATGAAGTGAGGCAGTATGCCGGTGAGCCATACGTCATGGCGGCGGACGTTTACACGGCGGATCCGCACAAAGGACACGCCGGCTGGACGTGGTACACCGGCGCTGCGGGATGGATGTATCAGGCAGGAGTTGAGTGGGTCCTCGGCCTTCGCCGCCATGGTAAACGGCTGTACATACTCCCGTGCATTCCCCGGGAATGGCCGGAGTTTTCCGTCAGCTACCGTTTTGGCGGCGCGCGCTACCTTATAACCGTCAAAAATCCGTCACGCAAGTCCGGCGGAGCGACCGCGTTGAATTTCGACGGGCGGGAAGTGGCGCTTTCGGAGCAAGGGGATAAGGAAGGTCCTTACGTTGAATTGTACGACGACGGAAAGGTCCATCAGGTTATTCTGATTTTGTAGGTACAGGATAGATTTAAGCGGTCGCCGGCGGGCGAACTGCGTAAACATAAACCGGTTCCCTGAACGTATAGGGAACCGGTTAAATAGCGATGCTATTAAGATAGCGAGACAAACTTGGCTAGTTTGTTAAGCCAAGCGCTGCTCTTGTTTGCGGACCAACAATGCCGTCTACAACTAGATTTTGGCTTGCCTGGAACAGCATCACCGCTCTCCTTGTTTTAGGGCCATAAACCCCGTCAATACCGCCTGTATCATAACCCAGGCCAACAAGCTTCTTCTGGATATTTATAATCGTAGCGTTTTCACTGCTTTGTGTTATAACCGGCACGGTGATTGAGTAGGTTTTAGTAAGGGTTGGAGCGGGGGGGGTGACGGGCTCTCTTAAGCTTTTTTCCAGGTTAGCTGCAAATGCCGTACATGGTCCTACGGACAGCGCCAACACTAAAACCAGCGCTAAAATAAGACTAATCCTTTTTCGTTTTAGTGTTTTAACATAATTCATTAATTATCCTTCCTCCTTATGCATCTTCTCCCGGCCGGAGGTGTAGTTTAAGCCGCCCTGTCGGGACGATGCCGATTTTACTGGTTCAGTCGTAAAGCCATGGGATGCCATATAAATCTAAACCAGGAATATATTTACTATTACAATATGATGGAAATATTTTCTGGTGACAGCTTTATGCTATTTTTTGTAATAGAAAAGCTCCTTTATCTTTTTCAAGACACAGGAGCTTTTAGTGTTAATTCGCACCTTTACCATCCTACCAGTTCTTTGATCATGACATATTCTCTTTCTGCTTCAGGGCTGGCCCTGCAGGCACTTTCCCGCAGCGCTGCTCCAGATAAATCACCGGACTTTTGCAGGGCTACTCCCAGCCATAACTGCGCAACAGCTTTGGCATTTTTATCTTCAGTCTGGCAGGCGCGAGTCAGAAAATTTTCGGCCTGGCCATAATCTTCCAAGAGCAGTGCGGACTGACCTGCGGTAAGGGCCAGGGCCGGGGTAAGGGTAAGATCCGAACTTCTATCCCACAATCTATTTAGCCGGGGTGGCAAAGTATCTTTTTTAGCAAGGGCCTCCCGGGTAGCCACCAGCACCCGGCGAAGGTTATAATTGGCAGCTTCCTTTTGATCGCGCAGGAGCTGCTGCACCGCCACATTTATATAAATACTATTAAGCTCTTCATAGGTTTTTATTAACCAGGGTTTCAGCGCTTTGGCCTGCTCGGCCTCTGTAAGGGTTTTTTCCAGCTGGCCGTTGGCCAATAAAAGCCGGGCGAAGAAAAAGCGATAGTCCGAATTGTAGCTGTCAAGTTCCACAGCCCGGGAAGCCAGGTAAAGGCTCTCACCGGCTAAAGCTTCTTGTGCCTGTAAATTTGGGGTATGCTCGATACCGGCCATTAAGAACTGGGCCTGCACCATTGGGTATTGGGCCGACCAGCGATCTAACCGACTGGCTGCTTGAATATATTCCAACGCCGCCTTTTCATCGCCCTTTTGGACAGCCAGGGTGCATGCTTGCGCCATGGCTGCCGCAGCCCTCAGAGTGAAAGTACAGGCTGCCAGGTGTATTGAAGCCAGGCCAAGGAAAAGGATTAACAACACGGTCAGCCTTACAGCACTTGTTCCTTCGGAACCACGGCTGCACTGGGATTCCTGGGCAGGCTGTTTACGTTTAATTCTAACAAAACCAACCCCTAAAAACACTTCCCGGTAGGCAAACAGCGCCAATAAAGCCCAAAGGAGCAGGGCGATACTGCTAAAGGAAAGGTCAAAATCAATAGCCGAATGCATGCCCAGGGTTAAAGCAGCCGTACCTACGGTCCAGGTTTCCGGAGTCAAGGTATGTGTTTTACGGTTATGGTAAAGACATAAAAGGCTGCGGGATAAAGCCAGGAAAGGAACGATGAACATGATCAAACCCAACGTACCTGTCTCCACCCAAACCTGTAAAAAGTGGTTGTGTACTGTGGTGGAAATGTAGTTATAAGACTGGTAGGCAGGGTATCCACTATCCCAGCCGCCTCCCCCCCAGCCTAACAGGGGGCGGTCTTTGACCATTTTGAGAGCGTCGGCATAATACACCATACGGGCCTGGAAGTTACTCTCTGTAATGTTGATGTGCATAAACCTGTTCAGCAGGGGGTTGCCAGAAATACCTGTTTCATGAGTACCGCCCGGATGACTATTAATCAGCGCATACCCGGCAAAAATAATTAAAATAACGCAAATCATCCCGGGGATTGCGATTCCTATCCGGCGTCCGCTTGCTTTTGAAATGGCGGGTTTGACTACCCCAGCGGTGGCCGGTAACTTTTGCGGAATTGTTTTTTCTCCGTTGTTGTTTAAGGCTGTGGATTGTGAAACTTTTTGGAACCACGCTACACAGCAGGCCCAGGCGATTCCGGTTGTCAAACAACCTGCCAGGGTCCATAGGAAAGCACCCCGGTTGGGTTGTATCTGCTGCACTTGCGGTGTCACAGTGAGGCTGCTTAAGATTATAGCCAATCCTAAAATGCCTGTTGTTAATAAAATAAACTTTTTTCTGGCTTTTTGCCCTAAAGTGAATATAACCAGAATGAGCGGCAGCATTGCCCATACTCCCCGGCTCTGGCTGCCTAAGATGGCCAGGAATATTAGAAAGCCCATCCCGGCAAAGGCCCCCGCTTTTAAAGGCCGTGTGTTTTGCACCGCCAGGTAGATAACCATTAACACCGTAGCCATGAGGTAGGCTGCCATGGAGTTGGGATATAGGAAAGTGGATGCCAGGCGGCCACAGAACAGCCCGCCATCAATCGACACAATACCTTGGCCTGTCAGGATGCCCCCGGCGGCAACGATTGTTCCGGCAACAGCAAAAATCGTTAAAGACCAGCGTACAAAAGAGACCTGCGGTCTGTCCTTTTCCCAAATTCCCGCTGCCAGAAAAACGAGCACAAAAGTTATCAGGTAATCAAGATGCCTCAGCCAGGTAAAAAGGCCTTCCCGGAAGTTGATGGCTTTAAAAAAGGATAGTCCGTATAAGGCTGTAAGCCCAGCCAACGCCAAAAAATACGGTGATGTTACCAACCGCCGAACCGGCAAATGATGCCCCTTATTAGCTTTACTGCCGGCGCTTCCCGGCTTTTGGCAACTGCCATGCGCTGCACCAACATTTGTTTTAATGGAATTGAAAATAAGCAGGACAAGCACCGGTAAAGAGGCCATAGCAACCAGATAATGATGGATACTCATTTCCCGCTCAAAAATCAACCCTCTAAAAAAGGGGGCAAAGCCGACAAGCCCGAGGGTAAATACGCTCAAGATAGGTTTGACTATTTTACCCATACAATTTCTAA
>CBEULQ010000025.1:0-12615 GCA_965543975.1 uncultured Desulfocucumis sp.
CTTGAGTAATATCTTTAACTCCCGCAAAGTTTCCTTTAAATACTGCATCTGCCAATTTGCTTAAATCACTCATTACCAAGCCCTCCATTTGTGTTATAAATTAGTAGTCAATGACATAATCTGCCTGTCCTCTATATTAAGTTTGATTAAATCAACTATTTTTTATAAACCATCTCTTCATCGGCGCTTTTTACAACCTGGTCCATTTCTCTCATTATTTCCGGAGTCATTGATAGCGGCTCATACCTATTCTTTATGGATTGATAGATGTCGTTGGCCCTGTCAATAAGATCTTTGGAGCCTTTTTCCACCCATGCCTGCCTTGATTCACGGGCAAAAACAGCAGGCCGGTAGATATCCCGAAAATGTCTGAAAGTATGCTCCATGGCGACAAACGCCTCCCTGCCGGTCAATCCCATAATTTCATTCCACCCGAGCATTTCATCGTCCACTACAAAGCCCGCTTTCAGCCGCTTGACCATTTCAAAAATCTCATTATCAATGATCAGCTGTATCGGACTGATGGTTTTGGCCACTTCAATCTGGCCCGCGCCACCAAGTACATCTGCGCCTGAAAGCGCCACCATTTGGCTGATGGAAGTTCTTTCTATCATTGACTGCCCGTCCAAAACAAAGCTATCCGTGCCTGTTCCGTAAGTATGCGCTGGAATTCCATAACCATCTACAAACAACTGCACCGCCGCCATCCTGCCCATGGTAACTTCAACCGGTGATTGCAAGGTGTAAGTACTCATCATATCCATCGCGAAAAGCAGCGGGGTGGCAATTACCGGGGTTCCCGGAGCAATGCTTTGCGCTATTACCACCATGGCCATAACCTCGGCACAGGCCATCAACACTACACCGGGAACAGTAACCGGAGCGTTGGCCCCAGAAGTGGGCAGTGAACATGCCTGAATAGGAATTCCATAATTGCAGCTTTGCAAGATTACTTCCATATCCATGTTCTTGAACGTAAAGGGGGTATTTGAGCAACTAATAAAACTAACTATCGGCCTATTACGAAGCTGTTCTTTGCCACCCACTAAAATAGAGGCCATTTCAATTAGATATTTGATATTTTTCGTCTCATAAGGCTGTAGCCACACGTGTTTGGTAGTATTTTTAAAAACTGCGTTCAGCGTGTGTATGTCTACAGTTTCCGCGGGAACATCTTTCGGGGAAGTAGACGGCAATGAACAAAAATGAATGTTCTCCAAACAATCGCTAAGCCGTGTAAATTCCTCAACCTCGGCTAATTTGATGTTATGGTATTCCCCGTTCTCTGCACAATAGTTCATTCCACCGGTACATGTCCTGGTATAAAATAGCCCGTCAGGGTGCGGAAAAAGCAAATCGTGTTTGGGATCAATTCCAGCCAGCGTAAAACTGGCGGGCACTTTATTTAAGGCCTCTTCGATTAAAGCCTCGGGAAAACACACGGTACTGGTGGACGCATCTATTTTGGCGCCGGCGTTTTTTAATATCTCCAAAACTTGCGGATGCTCAATTTTTACACCTTTGTTTGATAATAAATGCTGAATCTTTTCTTTAAAAATATCAATTTCTTCTTTGCTTAGAATTTTTGCTTGTAATTGTATAGCCATTTCCAAACCTCCCTTGATTTTTTGTAGAGAAAAATTATGCAAATCTAAGTGGTCCGTTGGGCCAAGCTATGCGGATACATCCATACGCGACCCTTGACTGCCATAACGACACCACACAGTAAGCCCCTTGACCGATACTCAAAAAATTTGCTTTTTCCGCTCTCTAGAGCCTGATTAACTGTAGCGGCATCTATATCGCCAACTTTTAGAGTAACCAACTGCCCCTTGATATCTGTCAACGGGTCTACTGTTTCGGCTTTAGCGCGGAAAATTTCCCGGTGCCCGGCGTTAACCGCATTGGCCAGCATTGTGGCGCAAGCATCAGCCTGGGCGGATGTTTTGCCCAAAACCACAACTGCGGAAGCAATCCCCTTGGTTAAACTTCTCCCTTGCAATCCACTGGTTGCCAACCCGCTAACCAAGTGTTCCGCTCTTAACTCTATAAAGTGTGTAATTTTACCATCTGCAAGATCGGTTATAATTCCAACGCGCATCGGCTTTTCCGCATCCACAAGCACCGCTATGTCGCCGCCGTTGTTCACCACCGCCCGCGTGGCTCCATTATTGATTAAAGTACTCAATACTTCATCGGCTATCGCTCCCGCCACTGCCGCCATTGGCGTTGCATCCGGTTCACCTGTGGCTTTAACCGCTTCGATCATTTTGTTCAGAATATCCGGAAATTCCCGGCATACTTCCAATTCCACAGCCGGTTTTTTAGCAATATCCAAAACCCTGGTCAAATTTTCCAGATGCATCAGGGCGGTTCGCCCACCGGCCTCCATGGCTTCCGCCAGCGGATGTCCCCGCCTGTATGCTTCAATGACCATTGAAATCGGGCCGTAGTCTACAAGTAATCTTCCAGGCGCCAGGTTTCTGAACATAAAAACCTCCGATTATTCCCACAGCAAGCACGGCACCCGGTTCAAACCGCTGCCCGCGTTAGATATTGCTACCTTAACCCGTCTTCACCCTTTACATCCTCAACCTTCAGCCCGCCAACCCTGGGCAGCGGACGGCCGGCATCGGTCACACACACAATCAAAACCAGCTCGTTGGCCCTCGGCGCGTCGGGTACCCGCACTTCCATGGCGTCAAAGTGTGAGCGTACAAACGCGGCGTTTTTAAAGTGCAGGGGCACATCAATGGTCGCGCCGGGATAGCCCAGCTTTTTAGCGGATGGAATAATGGCCTTGCCGCCGCCCACGTTATCCCGCATGGGCTTGCCCAGCTTCGGATGCATTAAGGCCGCACAGTGTTCCAGTTCTCCATTTTCACCGGCAATAGCGGCCTTGCCGTAGCTGTGCACTTCCCCGGGCTCGATGCCCAATGCCGCCACCGCTTTTTTAGTCAGCATTTCTCCCAACTGCTCGCTCCAGTCATAAAACAAAGAAAGATCTTCCTGGTAGGCCCCGGCAAAAGGGTTGTTAAAAACCACCGCGGCTGCGGCTTTGCGGGCCGGTTTATCCAGTTTTTTCCGTCCATCAGACCGGGTTTCCTCGACAACGGTATAAATTTTCCTAATCTCCAATTCATTTGCCATTTTTTGGCCTCCTTACTATGCTCTTGATATGCCCACCGATTTCGCGATATTTTTCCAGGGTTGTGGTATATTCCACCGGAGCAACGGTGGCCGGTGTAGGCACCCAGGTAAATGCTTTGGGGACTATTTTTTCCACATCAACTAAAAAATTAATGCCGCCGCCCGGCAAAACATAGGCCGGCGCCCCGCCGATGGTGAGATTGGCTTCTCCCGCATGCACGGCACGGGTTAACTTGATGGGGTAATTGGATACGCCCGCCCTTGCGCTGCCACCTGTTCCGCCCATGTAAACGGCCGACACCCTGGCATCTTCACAGTTTGATTTAATCAGGTCAACTACTTCGATGGCTTTTGGGGTCAAGGGTATTTCGTAAACCTCGCCTTTGGCGTTGACAGTAAACAACGCCGCTTTCTGACCCGTGGTTTCTGTAACCAGTATTTTGATCCCGGGCGGGGCCATGTTCATGTCCACCTTCAGTATCGCATCGCGTGGGTTTTCGATACTGGTGCCCCCCCAGCCGTTGCCATGCTCGCCAAAATATCGTCCCCGGGTGCTTTTACGGGCGTTGGGAGTCACCCCGCTCCAGGTCAGCCCCACTTCTTCGCCCGCGCGATGTTCGGACAGCAGGCCGACGACGTGATGGTCCAAAATAATTGCCTCATCCACAGCCTCCGCCAGCTGCCGGGCAAACATGCCGATGGTGGCGCTGCCGCAGCCAACCCGCATTTTTTTATCCACTTGCCCGTCGATTATCGGCGGCTTTCCCACCTGAATTTCCAGCCTGCTGCCTTTTTCCACTTTTAAAACCACTCTTTGACCATTGCATATATCCACAATAGTTCTGGCCACGCTGAAGCCGGATTTACCGGTGAGCAGGTTGGCCCCGCCGATGGAAATCATTTTGGAGCCGTATTCCTCGGTTTCCACCATACCTACGATCTGCCCGTCCCTGCGGACTTTTGATCCTTCTTCGCCAATATGCAGGTTGGTATCTACCTTAACTTTAACCCCGCTATAGCTTAACGGCGCTTCGGTAACCACCGTCACTACATCAATTCCGTCAACGGTATCCATCACAATATGTGGAGCGGGCCTGCAGTCGGGATAAGTTGTGCCGGCGCCCACCCCGGTGATCAACGGGGTCTCGATATGCGGGTTCTTATTTGGTTTATAGACGGGCTCTGTTATCAGCGGCCTGTTCCGCACTAGTACGCCGTCTATATTTACATAACGCCGGCAGGCTCCATGAAACCCGGGCTTAATCTCACACTGGACGGGACAGGAACCGCATTTTACTGCGTCTTCATTAATTTGTCCGGTCAGGGTTAAGGTTTGAAAATTACAAACACGAACGCACACGCCGCAGTTGACGCATTTTTTCCCATCTATCACAGCCTTTTTGTCAACAACAAAAATAGCTCCTGTAGGGCAGTTTTGTTCACAAACCCCGCAGCCTTTACACTTTTCCATGTCCATTTCAATCATAAACGTCCCTCCGGAGATATGCTATTTGACCTCTGCTTGCTGCCGTGCCGGAGGAGTATTTCTGCTTTTCTTCACCTTGATTTGACCATCGATAATGACCATGGCAACCCCCGGCAAGTCGCCGGCCTCAATTGCCTCCAGGGCATTGACGCCAACCGAGCCGATCGGCGCATCAATGATTACCAAATCAGCCTCTTTGCCCACCGCGATGGTGGAAGTATGTAAACCATAAGTCCGGGCGGTATTGCCTGTGGCCATGGCAATGGCTTTCGCCGCAGGTATCCCGGACATAGAGGAAAGCTGCACTATGGTGCGCAGGATGCCCAGCGGAATAATCCCCGTGCCTGAAGGGGAGTCGTTGCCGATGATGATCCTGTGCAGTTGATCCTTTTCGGCCAGCCGCCTGGCTACATAATCGGCAATTTTGGGATTGCCGCACTGCACTATTTCCAGCGGCAAGTCAGACTCGTCAATTAGTTTGCCGGCATCCGCCGCGGATACCGCAGTAGTTCCGCCATTGATGTGTGAAACCACCGTCGGGCCAACCCGCATAACCATTTCGGCGGTCACAGTTGAACTGCCCGGTATTGATGTGCCGCCGGTGTGCATCGCAATCTTCATGCCGTACTTTTTAGCCCATCCCACCATCGGCGCGGCCTCTTCAGGGGTTTTGACGCTGCCAAGGCCGATTTCGCCCACCAGCCAGACCCCTGCCGCGGCAAGTTCGGCAAAATCCTGTTCGGTCAATCCTTTTTCCAGGATCAGCGCGCCGCCGTGCATTTTTAAACCGTTGGGCCGGAAGTTCAGAAAAGATTTATGGGCCAGTACGGCCAGCGCTTTAACACCCGCCGGATCTTTCGGCCTGCCCGGGACATGCGGTTCACCGGCGGATATCATGGTCGTCACTCCGCCGTGCAGGGAACTGTCCAAATAATCAATTGTTTTCTGCCTCGGAGTAAAATCACCCAGTACGGGATGGACATGGGAATCAATCAAGCCGGGAATCACGGTAGTTCCCCCGGCGTCTATAATCTGATCCGGCCGCGCTTGCTCCACCAGGCTCGCATCACCGATCGCCTGTATCCTGCCGTCGGACAGGATCACGGTATTCCCGTCCAATACCGGATTATCAATCTCCCCGCTGACTAATATGCCTATATTCGTTACCGCCACAGTTGCCATTTTAATCACTCCTCTTAAACTTAAATCAGCCATCCTCGACGCTGTTTAAATTTAATTGCGTTTGGCCAATAACGCCCTGGCCGCGGCTTTTACCGCCGCCACAATTTTACTGTATCCGGTGCACCGGCAGAGGTTGCCCGATATGGCAATCCTTATTTCTTCCTCCGTGGGGTTGGGGTTTTTATCCAGTAACGCTTTGGCTGAGAGAATCATGCCGGGAGTACAAAACCCGCACTGCACCGCACCTTCCTCCAAAAATGCCCGTTGTATGGGATGCAAATTATTTTCATCACCGAGCCCTTCAATAGTAACAACCTCTTTGCCGGCCACTTTAGCAGCCGGATAGATGCACGAAGTTACGGTCACGCCGTCAATTAAAACCGTGCAGGCGCCGCACTCGCCCTCGTTACACCCCCGCTTGGCCCCGGTTAAGTTCAGTTGTTCCCTTAAAACATCCAGCAATATGGCATCCGGATCAATTTCCAGAGAAACAGGTTGATTATTAATTACAAATTCGAGCTTTTGTTTAAACATCAGCATATTCCCCCAGGGTCTCGAGAGCGTTCCTTAAAGTTTGACCGGTCAGTGCGCTGACGAGTTCAAGCCTGTACGCCGCGCTGCCCCGCAGGCGGCTGTCCCTGGGCCTGGACGCTCTAACCGCCGCCGCACACACTTCACGAAGGCTTTGTTCGTTCAAAGTTGTATCCACCAATAATTTTTCCGCTTCCGTAATTCTTAAAGGAAAAGGAGCTACCGGAGCCACACAGATACAGGCTTTTTTAATCCTTCCCGCCTTCCTGTCGCAGGCAAGGCTTACTCCCACGTTAAGCATGGGCAACGCCAGCGCATTTCTACGGGCAACTCTACCAAATGCGGTGCCAAACGCCCCCGGACCTGTATCAAAAGAGAACTCCTTGATCATTTCCCGGGTGGGGTCAATTTTGGACCGACCCACCCCGGCAAATAATTCTACCAAAGGCAACTCCTTTTCTCCCGACGCGGTTAATATTGTTGTCCGGCCGTCCAGGGCCGCCAAAGCCACCGCCGTATCCGCCGCCGGCTGGGCATTGACAATATTTCCTCCCACGGTGCCGACATTGCGAATCTGCGGTGAGCCGACGCTTGCCGCCGCCTGGGCCAGAACCCGGGCTTTTTTCCATAATAAAGGGGAAGCCGCAAGCTGGGCATGGGTGGTCAACGCTCCTATTTTTATTCTCCCATTGTCCTCTTTGATATATCGCAAGTCCTGTACGCAGCTTATATCTACAAGAGCCCCGGCCCGTTTTACGCCTTCCCGGAGCTGGATGATTAAATCAGTGCCTCCGGCAATCAGTCTCGCCTCACCTTTAAATTGAAGCAAAAGGTCAACTGCTTCCAGGGCGCTGCGGACTTGATAATATTTTTCCCAGTGCATTAATTGCCCCCTCCCAGCGCCTTAAGTCTCACGTCCGGTCTTTAACGCGTTCAAAATCTTCTCCGGCGTAATGGGCAAATCATAAAATCTAATACCCAGCGCGTTGCTAACAGCATTTGCTATCGCAGGAGCCGTAGGAATCAGTGAGGGTTCGCCAACACCTTTTGCTCCAAATGGCCCGGTATTTTCAGCAGCTTCCACAATAATGGTTTCAACCTCCGGACAATCACATGACGTGGGGATAATATAACTGGATAGTTTGGGATTGGCAATAACCCCGTTTGCGGTAACCACCTCTTCCATAAGCGCGTATCCCAGCCCCATGGCACACCCGCCTTCTATCTGGCCTTCCACGGCCAGCGGGTTGATCGCCCTGCCGACATCATGCGCCGCCACAATTTTTAACACTTGCACCTGCCCCGTAGCGGTGTCTACTTCCACTTCGGCCCACTGGGTGGCAAAAGCATAAGTAGCGTAAGGAATACCCTGCCCCGTCACTTCGTCCAATCCGGTGGTCTCAGGATTAAACGAGCCCGAGCCCAGCACCACAATCCCTTTTTGCTTACATTTAGCCAGCACATCCAGCAGCGGTACTTTAACATTGTGATCAGTTTTAAGGCAAACCGCCCCTTCAGCAAGTTCCAAATGATCCAACGGCGCTCCCAGCATTTCAACCGCCTGTTCCAACAGGATCTCCCCGGCTGCCGCCGCCGCCATTTTTACCGCATTCCCCGAAATATACGTCTGGCGGCTTGCCGAGGTAGCGCCGGCATCCGGCGTGATTGCCGTATCGGCCGATATAACCCTGACGTCATCCACATGAACGCCCAGTTGTTCGGCAGCAATCTGGGCCAGTGCGGTTTTGGAACCCTGGCCTATGTCGGCGCAGCCGGTCTGCAGTATTACTGTACCATCGCTTAAAGCTTGCACAAACGCCCCCGCTGGATTGGGCAGCCCGGTGTTGCCAATCCCGTACCACATACACGCAACTCCCCAACCTTTTTTCTTCAGCTGTGGTCACCTCCCTCACGCCAATATACATCTTCTGTTTACCGCAGCTTAATTGAATATTCCGCCAATTTCACACCTGAGTTTTATCGCCGCTATCTTTGCGCCTGCAGCCTTTGATATCGGCTATAAACTTCCTCCAGAGTTTTTTGTACGCCAACGCTTTGTTCGAGAATCTGGCCGGTTGCGGTTGTAACACCCGGGTAAATAAGGTTTCTGCGGCGAATTTCCCATGGGTCAAGCCCCAGTTTTTGAGCCAACAGATCCATCTGGCTCTCGTGGGCGAATGTAATCTGAGGAACCCCAAAGCCGCGCATGGCGCCACACATGGGATTGTTGGTATATGCCCCGACAACTTCAACGCTGACATTGGGCAGGACATAAGGCCCGGTGGCATGGACAGCCGCCCTGGTGACAACACCCGGGCCATATGAAGCATAGGCACCGGTATCTACAATTATTTTGACCTCGGCGCCCATGAGCTTTCCATTCCGGTCCGCCGCGGTTTTATAATAAATCTTGTAGGGATGCCGCTTGGCCGATGCGATAACGGATTCAGCCCGGTCATATACCAGTTTGACCGGGCGGTTGAGCACCCAGGCCAGCAAACCAACATGGCACTGCACGGAAATGTCAAGTTTCCCTCCAAAGCCGCCGCCCGTGGCTTGTTGAATAATGCGCACCCGGCTTTCTCCGATGCCCAGCGTGCGGGCCACTTCGCCCCGGTCAAAATGCGGGTTCTGGGTGGAAACCCAAATGGTTACCGTATCTCCTTCACGAACCGCTACTCCAACCTCGGGCTCAATATAGGCGTGTTCAACCATCTGGGTCCGGTAAGTACCTTCAACCACCACATCCGCCTCGTTCATCGCTTTCCGCGCATCCCCGCGCACAACCCTGCGCCGCATGAGCAGGTTGCCGCTTTCATGCACCCTGGGCGCGCCCGGCTCAAGCGCTTGCTCCGGGTCAAACACCGGTTCCAGTTCCTCATATTCAACCATTACCGCTTTGGCCGCCTCAGCCGCAGCTTCCCGGCCGGCCGCGGCCACCAGGGCCACGGCGTCGCCTATCCGCCTTACTTTATCTTCCGCCAGCACCGGCTCGTCTTTAAGTATAATGCCGACTCCATTGCTGCCGGGGATATCCCTGGCTGTCAAAACGGCAGCAACCTCCGGCATCTGGACAGCCCTGCGTACATCAATATTTTTTACCAGCGCGTGCGGAACAGTGCTGCGCACCACTTTGGCGCACAGCATCCCGGGAAATTTTAAATCATCAGCAAACATAGCTTTGCCGCAGACTTTTTGGGCGCCGTCTTTTTGCACAATTGAAGAACCAACCATCCGGTAAGCACCTGACATTATAATCCCCCCGCGAGGGTTAAATTTAAAACTTTATAGCTACTATACCCACCTTGTGCATACTGTCTTCTCGTCCAGGAATAACTTCATCGAACCCATTCTTGATTTTGCCGTCCCGACAAACGATTCCCTCCTGGAACCCAGCGGGAAAAAGGCATAAGGCTGGGGAACAGCCACATTGACTCCCACATTACCCACGTTGACTTCGCGGGTAAACTTGCGCGCGTCACTGCCATTATTGGTCATAATACAGGCCGAGTGCCCAAGATTGGTTTTAGTGTTGATCCATTCAATGGCCCGGTTCAGGCTGTCACATTTGATCAGTGCGGACACCGGACCGAACGCCTCCTCCTTGGCCGTGGCCATATCAATATCAACGTCTTCCAAAATAGTGGGTCCCAGGAAAAATCCATTGGGGCAACCTTCAACTTTGGGATTTCTGCCGTCCAGTACCATTTTGGCGCCTTCCGCCAGCGCCCGGTCAATCCACCGGACAACCTTTTCCTTACCGCCCGGACTGGCCATTGGCCCCAGTTCTGTTGATTCATCAAGACCGTAACCCAATTTCATCGCAGCGGCGGCTTCCTTGAATTTGGCCTTCAGTTCATCGTATATGTCGCCCACCACAATAACGTTGTCAGTTCCCAGGCAGCGCTGGCCCGACATGCCAAAACATGACCTGAGCAACCACTGGGCAACATCGTCCAAATTGGCGCCGGGCATAATCACCACGTGGTTTTTGCCGTTACCGTTAATTGAAGAAGTTTTTCCCAGCTTGCCACAAAGCTCGAAAAGCTCCCAACCCGCCTTATTCGAACCAATAAATCCGACTCCTTTTATTTCAGGCTGCATTAAAATATCTTTGTTTATATCTCTTCCACCGTGAACCAGGTTGATCACACCGGGCGGAAAACCCGTTTCCTGGGCAACCCTGCATATGTACTCCGCCGCCAACGGGTCCTGCCTGCTGGGGCTGACCACCACGGTGCACCCGGCAGCAAGGGCGTAAGGCACAAATGAAGACCAGGCATGCATCGGAATATTCCCTGGAGTGATAATTAGAAAAGGACCGAGCGGTTCCCAAATCAGGTATTGATCAATACCCCGGGCCACCTGGCTCATGTATTCATTTTGCTTGGCCAAACCATACACAGCGGAACAAGCAGATTCGATATTTTCAATTACTCTGCGAACGGAGCCGCGGGCTTCGCCAATGGTTCTGCCGTGGTCCTGCACCAGAACACGGCACATTTCGTCAAAATGTTCTTCAAACTTGGCCCGCATATCAAACAAGAGGCGTGCCCTGTCCCGCATCGGCACATCCCGCCAGGTTTTAAAAGCTTGCTGCGCGGCCTCCACTGCTGCCCGGGCCTCTTCTTGAATTGCCGTGGGGTATTGGGAAATTATCTCACCCGTTGCCGGGTTCGGATTTTCATGCATTACAGTGGTTTTGGATTCAATCCACTCTCCATTGATAAAAAGCTTTTGCTTACCATAATGTTTCTTTACTTCATGGAGTAAAGCCATTATTATTCCCCTTTCTCATAATTACTGTTATTCTAATGACAAAAATATCATTGTTAAGCACAAGATACAGCAAAAATAATGCCAAATCTGCATAGCATAAAAAAAGTATTTATTTTCACAGTAATGACTCTTTCCAATAATCTGATAAAAAAAATAATTGTGCCATTTTTGACACAATTACTAACCATAACTGATACATTGTAGCAATACTGCGCCAGCTATTGCCGTCTCTTAATTCCATATTTTCTCATTTTTCGAACCAGTGTAGATCTACTGATCCCCAGTCTTTCAGCGGTACCGGTGGTGTTTTTACTTTTCTGCAGCGCCTCGATAATAATTAGCCTTTCGGTTTCTTCAAGGGCCTGGTCAAGTTTTATTTCTTTGGGCAAGGTGTCCCTAAAAATGTGCCGCCCCTCCGTTGCCGCATGATCCACCGGAAATTCCCCCACCCCCAGAATATTGCCCTTGCTGGTCACCACCATTCTCTCCACCACATTGACCAGTTCACGAACGTTACCCGGCCAATTGTAGCTTTCCATGACATCGATAAGTTCGGCGGAAAGCACTTTTTCAAAGCCATACCTGCGATTGAATTGCCGCACATAGTGCTGTGCCAGAGCCATAATGTCTTCTTTCCGCTCGCGCAAAGGCGGAACTTTCAAAGGCACCACGTTCAGCCTGTAATACAGGTCTTCCCTAAACTGCCCCCGGTAAACCTGGTCGAGTAAATCTTTATTGCTGGCAGCTATAACCCGAACATCCACCTTCATCACTTTTGATCCGCCTATTCTGGTGAACTCCCTTTCCTGCACCACACGCAGCAGTTTAACCTGCAGGTCGAGCGGCATTTCACTGACTTCGTCCAAAAAAATGCTCCCGCCATCCGCTAATTCAAACAAGCCAGATTTACCTTCCCTGGCCGCCCCCGTAAATGCACCGTGTTCATAACCAAAGAGTTCAGCTTCCAACAGGTCCCTGGGGATGGCGCCGCAATTGATTTTGATTAACGACTTTTGCGAACGCCGGGTGCTGGCCCGGTGCAGTATTGTAGCTATAACCTCTTTGCCCACTCCGGATTCCCCTGTGACCAACACCGTGGTATCCACAGATGCCAGCCTGCGGGCCAGGTCCAGAATGTCCAGCATTTTTTTGCTTCTGACCACAATATCTTCTTTTTGCATTTGTGCTACCCGCATATCGGTAAGCTCGGCCTGGTAACCGTAAGCCAGTCGCTGTGAGCGTTTCAATCTTTCCTTTAAAGCATATAGCTCTGTTACATCGTGACTGCTTACAACAACCATTTCCACTTGCCCGTCCTCCCCGATAATCGGAGCTCCTGTGGTGAGGCAACGAATACCGGTGCTGATATCCTGTAATATGCTAACCGGTTGCCCACTCGAAATTACCTTGGAAGACACGCTGGTATTAAACACACCTTCTTCAACCAGATTCACAACATTTTTACCCACATAGTCTGAACCGGGAAG
>CBEULQ010000026.1:0-12574 GCA_965543975.1 uncultured Desulfocucumis sp.
AAAAATAAATATGTGCACAATACTGTGTACAGATAATTTTAGCCAAGGTTTCCAACTAATACAAGTCTATTGGGGTACAGTATAAAAATGTTACAAATTTATTGTTTCAATAAAAAAGGACAGTCATCCGGCAAACGCCGGCCTGTCCCTCTCAGTTAAGCATACTATTTCCTTGTTTAATTCTATAATGCATAGAATCTAATCCGTAATCAAAGATAATAAAAATGGGAATATTAAGCTCGAGGTGATAGAAATGGCTTTAGGAGAACAGGTATTCGGTTTTTTTATACCAACTGTTACCCTGATGGGCATAGGCTCGTCAAAACAAATTGGTGACCAGGTTAAAATTTTGGGCGGTTCCAGGGTGCTGATCGTAACCGACAAGGGTATCGCCGCCACCGGCATGGCCGACCAGGTGAGAGCCCAGGTGGAGGGAGTAGGAGCTTCAGCAATTATTTTTGACGGAGCGGAGCCCAACCCCACGGACACAAACGTTCATGACGGGCTAAAGGTTTTCCAGGATAACAAATGCGACATGATTATCTCTCTGGGAGGTGGAAGCTCCCACGACTGCGGCAAAGGAGTAGGCATCGTGGCAACCAACGGGGGAAATATTAGGGACTATGAAGGGATAAACAAATCCGCAAAGCCCATGCCCCCGTTCATAGCGGTTAATACCACCGCCGGAACCGCCAGCGAAATGACCCGGTTCTGCATTATAACCGATACCAGCCGTAAAGTTAAAATGGCCATCGTGGATTGGCGGGTGACGCCTAATGTGGCCATTAACGACCCGCTTCTTATGGCGGGAATGCCTCCGGCCCTAACGGCCGCCACAGGCATGGACGCCCTTACCCACGCGGTGGAGGCTTATGTTTCCACCATCGCCACCCCGGTTACCGATGCCTGCGCCCTGAAGGCAATCCAATTGATTTCAGATAACTTGCGCAGCGCAGTTGCCAATGGGGCTAACATGGAGGCCCGGGATAAAATGGCGTACGCCGAGTACCTGGCCGGAATGGCCTTCAACAATGCCAGCCTGGGGTACGTCCATGCCATGGCCCACCAGTTGGGTGGCTTCTACAACCTGCCCCACGGTGTTTGCAACGCTATACTGCTGCCCCAGGTACAGAAGTTCAACATGTTATCCAACCTGGACCGGTACGCGGATATGGCCGAGGCCATGGGTGAAAACATAACCGGCCTTTCGGTCCGGGAGGCCGCCGAGGTGGCCATCGAAGCAATCCAGCAGTTATCAGCGGACGTAGGCATACCTTCAGGCCTTACAAAGTTAGGCGTAAAAGAAGGTGATTTAAAAATAATGGCCGAAAACGCTATGAAAGACGCCTGCAGCTTTACCAATCCCCGCACTGCGTCCCTGGATGATGTCATCAACATTTATAAAGACGCCATGTAAGAGAGGTTACACGTGCAAGAACGGGAGCCGGCGGCTCCCGTTCATTTATACAACTATTACAACAAACTTTGCAGCATTACCTTCATTTCTTCCTTTGTCACGGCCCTGTTAAGTTGCTCCCTGAGCCGGGCCGCACCCCTTAAGCCCTTTAAATACCAAGAGGCGTGTTTTCGCATTTCCCTTACACCTATATATTCCCCTTTATACCTGACAAGTAAATCCAGGTGTCTTACTGCGGTATTTATTTTTTCTTTAATCCCGGGCGGAGGCGGAATCTCCCCTGTGGCCAGGTAATGAACAACCTCCCTGAATACCCAGGGATTACCCATGGAAGCTCTCCCGATCATCACTCCCTGGCAGCCTGTACTCTCCATCATAGCCCGGGCATCGTAGCCGCTGCGTATATCGCCATTTCCTATAACAGGTATTTTGACCGTTTCCCTAACCCGCCGGATGATATCCCAGTCCGCGCTGCCGCTGTAAAATTGGTCCCTGGTTCGACCGTGAACCGCTATTCCGGAAGCGCCGGCCTCTTCCACAATTTTAGCTATTTCCGGAGCGTTAACCGACTGCTCATCCCAACCCTTTCTAATCTTTACCGTGACGGGTACAGACACCGCTTTTACCACCGATGCTACTATCCTGGCGGCCAGTTCCGGATTCTTCATCAATGCTGAGCCTTCGCCGTTGCGGACAATTTTGGGAGTTGGACAACCCATGTTTATATCAATTATACAGGCACCCCGTTCTTCCACCATTACCGCAGCCCTGGTCATGTATTCGGGATTGGAGCCAAATATTTGCACACTTAGTGGACCTGGCTCGTCCCCGGTGCCAAGTATGGTAAATGTTTTGGAATTACCATATATCAAGGCCTGATCGCTTACCATTTCGGTGCACACCAGGCCACACCCGGCTTCCCGGGCCAGGGTGCGATAGGCCTGATCGGTGACCCCGGCCATGGGGGCTGAAATCACCGGGTTGGCCAACCTGACACCTCCAATTTTCATATGCCGTCCTCCGGACATTTATTGATTTCTTTCATAAATCAGTCTTAATCCGGTTAGGGTAAGCAACGGGTCCACTTTATTTATGGTGGAAGACTCCCGGGATATCAACTCTGCCAGCCCACCGGTGGCAATAACCAGGGGATCTGACTGCATCTCTTTTTTCATGCGGCCCACAATGGCATCCACCTGACCGGCAAAACCGTAAATAATTCCCGATTGCATGCTGCTGACAGTATTTTTGCCTATTACGGTGGGAGGTTTGACAAGTTCCACCCTGGGCAACTTTGCCGCCCGGGCGAAAAGAGCGTCCGTGGAGATACCAATCCCCGGAGCAATGGCTCCACCCAGGTACTCTCCCCTGGCGGATATGGCGCAAAATGTGGTGGCGGTGCCGAAATCCACAATAACTAGCGGCCCTCCATATATTTCATAGCCCGCCAGGGCGTTGACTATCCGATCAGCTCCAACCTCTCTGGGGTTTTCATACTTTATGGATATACCGGTTTTAATCCCGGGACCTACCACCATTGGAGAAACACCAAAATATTTTCTGGACATACTTTCCAGTGCCAACATCAGGGGCGGCACCACAGAGGATATTACCAGCGCCCTGACCTTTTGCATGGATATGCAGGAGCTGTCAAAAAGAGAGCGAAGCAACATGCCATATTCGTCGTCCGTACGCTGGGGGTAAGTGGAGATACGCCAGTGGGCAACCAGTTTTTCACCGTCATAAACCCCCAACACCATATTGGTATTACCAATATCAAATACTAGAATCATATCTCTCCCCGCTTTGCTCAAAACTCATGCTGCAATTTTATCAAAGCGGCCGGTTATAAGCAATATTTATAGCTAGCAGCAGCCTCCTAAGAGAATGTTGAAAAACGAGAGCCATCCTGAGGCCGTTCAAAAACAAGCATGGCGCGAAAGGTGAAGCCGGACAGCGCGGAGCGTACGGGTAGGAAAGAGGTGAGGGGACACACCTCCAAAAAAGGTCAGGGGACACACCTCCTTCGGAGGAATGTCCCCAACGTATAATGTCCCCAACGTATAATGTCCCCAACGTATAATGTCCCCAATTAATACTGTCCGGCAAGACTGAGTAAAGTGCCAGGCGAAAGTTTTAGGAACGGCCTCCTAGCCCGTTGTTATTCCTGCTGCCCTTACTCTTCTAGCCACCGCCCGGGCCAGCCCGGAGGCCAGGACAGCCTTAACGATGTCCGCCCCTACAAAGGGTATAAAACCAATTTTAATAACTGCCATGGCGGATAAGGCCTTGCCCATATATAAATTGAGTATCAAATACAGATATGGAATGCCTACCAGATAAATAACCGCCACCCCAACCAGCGAAGCGGCAATATAGCGAAACAATCCGGTATCAACGTCTGTGGGTATCAGTTTCCCGGTAACATATGCCGCTAAAATAAATCCCAGTAAAAAGCCGAAGGTGGGCTGAAGAACGTAGGCCGGCCCACCGTAGGGCGGCTTTTCAAACACCGGCAGTCCCACCAGTCCCATCAGAACGTACACCAGCATGCTCATCGCCCCCAGCCTGCCGCCGAGCATGGCGCCTGCCAGCAAAGCCACAAAGGGAACCAGGCTGAAGGGTACGATGGCGGAGCCGAGAAAACGCAGCAACAAGGCCGCAACAACCGCCAATGAGGCAAACATAGCCCCCAGAATAATGTCCCGGGCTGAAAACTTCATAAAAAATAAACCTCCATATTGAAAATTTGTATTATAGTGATACAGTGCTGACTTTAACTTACAGCTTATATGTAGTTGTAATATATAGCGACAAAGAAGATTTAATAGCAATTGTTAACACGCTAGCCTTCACAGGTTTACAAACAGACTAACAAAAAACGTGTTCATTTCGGCTTCATTTGGTTCTAAGGGATACTTCTCCGGCCACAAGTTGCTTCAAGGATCCGTCCGGCAATCTCAACATAAGGGCGCCTGTATCGTCCACATCTTCAGCCCAGCCCTCCAGACTTTCCCTGGCGGATATAACCCGAACCGGGCAGTTCAGGGTCACACAGTATTCCTTCCACTCCGTAAGCACGGGTTTAAAACCCTTATCCAACCAGAAACGGTAAAGCTGTTCGAATTCATATAGAAGTTTTTGAAGCAGAATTCGCCGGGATACGAAGGTGCCGGTTTCTATTTTTAGTGAAGTTGCAATCCCCTTTAATTCCTCGGAGAATTCCACAATGTTGACATTCACCCCCATTCCCACCACCAGATAATTCAGTCGCTCCATTTCCGCACTCATTTCCGTCAGAATGCCGCAAAGTTTCTTCCCGTCGATCAGGACATCATTTGGCCACTTAATGCCCACCTTTACATCGCAAACCTCCTGTATAGCCCTGGCCAGGGCCACTGCCGCCAGCATAGTGACCGGCGGAGCCTCGGTGGGAGGTAGTTCCGGACGAAGTATCAGCGAACAAAAAATTCCCAGATAGCGGGGAGCGAACCAGCCCCGGCCCATGCGACCCCTGCCTCCGGTTTGTTCTTCGGCCACCACCAAAGTACCCTCCGGAGCCCCCCCGGTAGCTATTTCCCTGGCTACCCGGTTGGTGGAGACGGTGCTGTCAAAGTAATGGACATTTCTCCCCAGAATTTCCGACTCCAGTCCGTAATATATTTCCTCTGGATAAAGACGGTCCGGAACGGATATAAGTCGGTAGCCGGAGTGGGTCTGGGAATCTATTTCGTAACCCTCGGCCCTTAATGACTGTATGTGTTTCCATATTGCTGTCCGGGAAACCCCCATACTTTTGCATATTTCCTCACCGGAAATGTAACCGGGGTAATTCTCCCTGAGCAATCTTAAAACATTGTTTTTCACTCAATCACCTGTACATATGTGGTTAAGGTAATTTTATGTTCCAAAGGACACTTCGTCAACACCAAAATATTTAGAAGGTTAACAATGGATAAAGGTTAGGGGACACACCTCCAAACAAGGTTAGGGGACACACCTCCTTCGGAGGAATGTCCCCAACGTATAATGTCCCAAATTATAATTATATGCTCCAAATTTTTATTTTATGTTTGACAGGTATCCAGGAATCGGTTTCATTTCCCCTATATCCAGGCTTATGTCCAATGATTTAAAGGAATGGGTGATGGAGCCAACGGATATAAAGTCAATTCCTGTTTTAGCCACGGCTATGATGGTTTCTTCGTTAATTCCTCCGGATGCCTCCAGCAGCGCCCGTCCGTTCACAAGCTCAACCGCTTGATTCATAGTCTCCACATCCATATTGTCAAGCATGATTATATCCGCCCCGGCGTTCAAGGCCTGCTTAACGCCCTCCAGAGTTTCCACTTCCACCTCTATTTTCATGGAAAAGAATGCCGCCTCCCGGGCAAGTTCCACAGCCCGGGCAATGCTGCCGGCAACCTTTATGTGGTTGTCTTTGATCAACACGGCGTCGTATAAACCGAAGCGGTGATTGTAACCCCCGCCAACCCTGACAGCGTATTTTTCCAGTATACGCAATCCCGGGGTGGTCTTCCTGGTATCCACCAGACGGGCCTTTTCATTTTTGATCAGGGAAGCAAGATAGTTCGTTTTGGTGGCAATGCCGGACATCCTCTGCAAAAAGTTAAGGGCTACCCTTTCCCCGGTTAAAACCGCCCGGGCGTCTCCCTCCACCCTGGCCAATAGCTGTCCTTTCTCAACCCTTTCGCCGTCCCTGGCCCTGGGTTGAAAGGAAATATCGCTGTTAAGATAGCGAAAAGCAGTCTCGGCAACGAAAAGGCCGGCCACCACCCCTTTTTCTTTAGCCTGGATAAAACCTATGGTGGTGTACCCCTCTGGTACAATACTATCCGTGGTTATATCCCCGGTGCCGATATCTTCCAGCAGGGCCCGATTAACAATCTCTTTAATCACAATATCCTTCTGCACAGGGGAAAACCTCCTTGAAACACTTTATTGTTATCTTATTTCCTATTGAGTCACCCGGTATGCAATCGTCGGAAAATAAAATTGGCTCATACCTATCTGCGGATTATTATGTGCTTTAGCCATCTTTCCACCGGCTGGGGAAAATCCATTCGGTAGTGGCCGCCGCGGCTTTCGGTTCGCATAAGTGCCGCTTCGGCTACAAGATGTCCTACCTCAAGCATATTTTTTACTTCAATTTCGAAAGGGCTACACGTATTATAACGGTTAATATAGCTCAGCCCCTCCAGTATACCCAGAGTCTTCAGCAATCCCTGGGCAGTTCGCACCGGGCCTGCGTACTGCGCCATCAGTACCTTTATTTCCTTGCGTACCGATGTATAATCTATTTCACCTGCCGGCGGCAATAACTGTTCGTTAATAAAATAACACCTGCCGGCCCGGTAGTCGATATCTCTCTTTTTAACCCACTCCATAATCCGCCAGCCAAAAACCAGTCCGTCCAGTAGGGAATTGCTGGCCAGGCGATTGGCGCCATGCACCCCCAGGCAGGCTGTTTCCCCGCAGGCGTACAGGCCGTAAATGCTGGTTTCGCCGTTC
Organism: uncultured Desulfocucumis sp.; assembly: GCA_965543975.1. Lineage (GTDB taxonomy): Bacteria > Bacillota > Desulfotomaculia > Desulfotomaculales > Desulfocucumaceae > Desulfocucumis. The sequence continues at coordinate 6,950 of CBEULQ010000026.1, forward strand.
AGGTTTGTTTTTACCCCGCCCATCATGTAATGCGCCGCAGGGGCCACGGGTATTGGATCTCTGGCAATGTCCAGCCCGTAACTGGCGCATGTTTTCATTATGGTGGGAAACCTTTCATTAATCATTTCCACGGGCAAATGAGACAGATCTAGAAATACTCTCTCAGAAGCAGTTGTGCCCATTTCGGTGAGGATAGCCCGCACCACTATATCCCTGGGGGCCAGTTCAGCCAAGGGATGATAACGTGGCATAAAACGGTCCCCGAACCTGTTTCTCAGATAAGCCCCTTCCCCGCGTACAGCCTCCGATATGAGAAATCTAGGAGCTCCGGGCAAATTCAATACGGTGGGATGGAACTGGATAAATTCCATGTCCATAACCTCCGCCCCGGCCCTGTATGCGATTGCAATGCCATCACCGGTGGCCACATCGGGGTTGGTGCTGTGTTCATACAGTTGTCCCAGCCCCCCGGTAGCCAGTATTACCGCCCTGCCCCAAAACACTTTAAGACTGTTGTTCCGGCAATCCATAGCCAGCACACCGTGACAGACATTTTCTTTAACCAGCAGATCAACAGCCAGGTGATTTTCAAGCACTTGAATATTACTATCCCTGCGCACCCTTTCGGTCAAAGCCCTCTGTATCTCTGCTCCGGTGGCATCGCCGCTGGCATGTAGTATTCTCCGGCGGCTGTGCGCCCCCTCCCTGGTAAGAGCAAATTCGCCGTCTTTACGGTCAAAATTTGCCCCCATTTCAATAAGGTCCCTAACTCGGTCCGGGCCTTCATTAACCAGAATACTCACGGCTTCCCGGTCACAAAGCCCGGCTCCAGCTGTAAGGGTGTCCTCCAAGTGTAACTCGGGGGAATCCGATGTACTAAAAGCCGCCGCTATGCCGCCCTGGGCTTTATCCGTGTTGCTGTCATCCGCGGCGTGCTTAGTAAGGAGTACCACCTTTGCTCCGCTGCTGCTAGCCGCGTATGCAGTATACAACCCGGCTATGCCGCTCCCGATGACTACATATTGGTATTCATCCTGGAGCAACTGCCGGGTATCAAAATTCATGACATATGACGGGGCCAACATAATTCCCCCTTATTTTATTGCCAGCATCCTCTCCAGACAATTAAGAGCCCTTTCTCTTATCTCGGGAGCCACGGTTATTTGCGGCTCCATGGTAACCAGAGAGCGGTGTACCTTATCCAGAGTGGTTGCCTTCATGTTGGGACAAACCAGCTTGTCCGAAGCGGGATAAAACTTTTTATCCGGATATCTCTTGTGGAACTGATGCAAAATACCCTTTTCCGTGCAGACTATAAATTCATTTGCTGCACTTTCTCCGGCATAACGAAGCATGCCTGTGGTACTGGCCACCGCATCCGCAAGTTCCACAATATCGGGCCGGCATTCCGGGTGTACGAGAACCTCTGCGGCGGGGTGCTCCTTTTTTGCCGCAATGACTTCATTCCGGGAAAGTCTTTCGTGAGTGGTGCAATAACCTTCCCACACAGTAATGTTATTCCTGCCCGATTTTTTGGCCACATAGTCTCCCAGGTTTTTGTCAGGTATAAATAGTATAGGCTTGTCCTGGGGTATTGAGTTGATGACCTTAACTGCGTTGGCGGAGGTGCAGGCTAGGTCGCTTTCAGCCTTTACCTCTGCTGAGGTATTTACATAACAGACCACCACAGCACCAGGCATTTTCTCTTTCCTGGCCTTTAAAGAAGCGGCGTCCACCATGTCCGCCATGGGGCACCCGGCCTGCTGCTCGGGCAGAAGCACAATTTTATCCGGAGACAAAATAAAAGCGCTCTCAGCCATAAAATGAACGCCGCAAAAGACAATAACTTCGGCATCTGTTTCCGCGGCCCGGCGGGAGAGTTCAAGTGAATCACCCACAAAATCCGCCACTTCCTGAATTTCAGGGCGCTGGTATACGTGGCTTAATATAATGGCCCGGCGCTGTTCCTTCAAGCTTTTGATTTCTTCCGTCAATTGCTGTATCTTATCCTGTTCCATTATTAACAACTCCTTTACTATAAAAAGCCATTATATAATATGTCATCCGGATATAAAAACCCTATTCCAGGGACTCATGGACTTATTCTAAACACCCCGGGCGAAAATTGTCAAGAGTCATCGGGCGAAAATTGTCAGAAGTCAAAAGAATCGGAAGGTTTCAACAATAAATACTATCCTATTTCTCCGGGATGTTCCACCTGCCTGATTTCCATCGCCCGGTTGTTTTCGTCCACCATAACCACCGTAGGTTTGAAACTTTTTGCCTCCTCCCTGGTGAGAAGGCAGTAGGAAATAATGATAACCGCATCTCCCGGCTGCACCAAACGGGCGGCTGCGCCGTTCAGGCATATCATTCCGGAGCCCCTGGGGCCGGGAATTACATAGGTTTCAAATCTTGCCCCGTTATTATTGTTTACTATCTGCACTTTTTCATTTGGCAGTATGTCCGAATCTTCCAGCAGGGCGCTGTCTATAGTAATACTGCCCATGTAATTAAGGTTGGCTTCCGTAACCCTGGCCCTGTGTATTTTTGACTTAAACATATTAACCAGCACGTCCTACACCTCCAAAACGGTATTGTCGATCAGTCTGGTTTGCCCAAATTTGACTGCCAGGGCCAGCAGGCAAGGTCTGTCTATATAATCAGCCGGAGTTAAATCGGAGTATTTTCTCAATTCAACATAGTCAATTACAGCCCCCGGGACGGAGGAAATCATCTCCCTTACCATGCAGGCAATTTTACCTGCATCCCTTTCTCCCTTTCTAACCGCTTCCGCTGCGGCCTCGAGACTTTTGTAAAGGATAACCACGTTGCTTCTTTGCTCCGGTGAGAGGTATGCGTTACGGGAACTCATGGCCAAGCCGTCCGCTTCCCTTACTGTAGGCACAGTTACTACTTCCAAAGGCATGTTCAGATCCTCAACCATACGGCGAATGACCAGTACCTGCTGGGCATCTTTTTGACCGAAAAAAGCTTTGTCCGGGAGAACTATATTGAACAGTTTGGCCACCACGGTGGCCACTCCGCGAAAATGACCGGGTCTGGATTTGCCGCAGAGGCATTCGGTAAGGCTGTTTAAATCAACATATGTTGTGTAGCCCGGAGGGTACATTTCTTCCACAGAAGGATAGAATACGGCGTCCACCCCAACCTCTTCCGCCAGGGCATGGTCCTGCTCAAAATCCCTGGGGTAACGGTCCAGATCCTCGTTGGGGCCGAACTGCATGGGATTGACAAAGATGCTGGCGACCACCACATGGCATTCTTTCTTTGCCTCCCGCATGAGCGTCAGGTGTCCCTGGTGCAGGTACCCCATGGTAGGCACGAAACCTATGGTTTTGCCATTTGCCCTCTCCATCCTGACAAATTCCCTAATCTCCTTTATTGTACGGCAGACCAACATCTGTATCATTCACTCCTAAACAGGTGAGGGGATACACCTTCTGGTGTTACCTGAATTCCTTACTTCTTAACGACATCTTCGAAGGAATGCGACAAAGGGACGATTCTTGGATTCGCAATCCCAACCCCCATGCGACAGGAGAACCGTCACCGTTTCTGTATCGTAAGATGTCTACGAAACCGTCCCCTTGTCAACCTTTGACTACGAATGCTATTAATAAAGCTTCTCCAGCACTTCCTCATCCATGCCGAAACCATGCTCCGGGCCGGGGAAAGATCTGCTTTCCACTTCCTGGCGGTAATTTTTAAGCGCATCCATAATCTGATCGCTAAGCTGAACATAGCGCTTGGCAAATTTGGGTGAAACCCCGCCATACAACCCCAGCATGTCATGGGTGACCAGCACCTGGCCGTCACAAACAGAACCGGCCCCTATGCCAATGGTGGGAACGTCCAGCCTTTCGGTGATCAGCTTTGCAAGAGGCGTGGGAACACACTCAAGCACCACGGAAAACACGCCCGCCTCCTGAATGGCCAAAGCATCTTCAATTAGTTTCCTGGCGGTGGCTTCATCTTTGCCCTGAACTTTATAGCCACCCATCTGGTTAACGGACTGCGGAGTCAATCCCAGGTGGCCCATAACCGGAATACCTGCGTTGACCATGGCGCGGATGGCATCGGCCACCTCAGCGCCGCCCTCCAGTTTGACTGCCTGTGCCCCGCCCTCCTGAAGCAGGCGCCCGGCGTTGCGAACGCTTTCCTCCCGGGACAGATGATAGGAAAGAAACGGCATATCCCCAACCACCATGGCCCGCGACACACCTCTGGTAACAGCCTTTACATGGTGAACCATATCATCCATGGTAACCGGTATGGTGGATCCGTAACCCAGCACCACATTGCCCAGGGAATCCCCCACCAGTATAGCATCAATCCCAGCAGCATCTACAAGTTTAGCTGTGGGGAAATCATACGCGGTCAGCATTGTAATGGGTTTTCCATCCTTTTTGGCTTTCCTGAAGTAGGCTGTAGTCACCCGTTCCATCTATCTTATCCCCTTTCAAAGTTTGGTTAATTCCAAAGGCTTGCTGATCGTCAATACTGCCTTTCTCACGGGCCACCCGAACCGTATAGCGGCCCAGAAGCCTGTACAATCGCTCTTCTTCCCGGCCAACGGCGGCCAGCGCAGGCAGATGCCCGGCAATGGTGGGCACGTCCCCCCTGGCAACCGGACCGGTCAGCGCCTGAACCGGACCGACTTTGGCGATATTATTAATTGTTCCCTGAATTAACGGGAATAACGCCTCAAAGGCTTCTTCCCGGGATAATCCAAACTGGTTGTACAAACCCGTGCTGAAATGCATCAATGAAACCAGATAATTAGAAGCTATGCAGGCGGCTGCATGGTACAGAGACTTGTCACGGGCGTTAATATTAAACGCCCTGCCCTTAAGATCAGCCACTATCCTCTCCACAACCGGCATCGCCCTGCTGTCTCCCTCCAGTGCAAAATAGGAGCCAGGCAGGTTTTCCATAGCCGTGGCGATATCTGCAAAGGATTGCAACGGGTGGATGGAAACCGGATAGGCTCCGGCCTCTTTTACACCGATCAGTTCATCCGAGGGGTGGGCTCCGCTGGTATGGGCTATAATCTGCCCGGCCCTGAATCCTCCCCGCTCGGCAATAATTTCACTTACGTGAGGTATTTCCCTGTCCGGAGTAGTTATAAATACCAGATCAGCCTCCACCGCGGCTTCCTCCGGCCTGGCGCAGGCCATGGCCCCGGTACGGTCTGCCAGTTCCCTGGCGGATTCAATCCTGCGGCTGGCCACTGCGGTTATTTTATAGCCCCTGTCATGAAGCAGCAATCCCAGGGCACAGCCAACTTTGCCGGCGCCAATGATAGCTATAGACGGTTTAGTCATAAATACCAGCTCCTTTGCTTATTGACCCTATCTCCATTGATTTGGGGGTACAACCGGACGTAAGTAAATTAAAAAGCCCTCCGGTTAAACCCGAAAGGCAAAAAAATCTTCCTTCCGTCTCGGTCCGTCCCGGCTCCAAGCGGTACAATATGTAGCTGTCCAGTCAACTATATAACATCCGTAAGGTATAGTTCCTTAAAAGGATACTATCCTTGCAAAAATGATTTTACCATAACCCCGCAGGCATTTACAATATTATTTACAAACAAATCTGAAT
>CBEULQ010000027.1:0-12449 GCA_965543975.1 uncultured Desulfocucumis sp.
ACGCCAATGCAAGGATCTGCAGTATAAAGAGTCAGTTGGAGGAGCAGGGCAGGCCTGTGCCGGACCCGGAAAGGGCGGATCTTTCCCTTTTAAAAGAGGAGGCGGAGCTTGCACTGGCCCGCAGGCTGGCGGATCTTCCCGACGAGGTGGCTTCCTGCGCCCGGGACCTGGCGCCGCACCGGCTGGCCCGTTACGTCCACGAGGTCGCCGGGCTGTTTCATAGTTTTTACAACGCCCACAGGGTAATTACCGAAGACGCCGCCCTTACCGGGGCAAGGCTGGTGCTGGTTGTCGCCACCCGGGTGGTGCTGGCTAACTGCCTGAACATACTGGGCGTGTCGGCACCCGAAAGAATGTAAGTATTGTAAGAATGTAAAATTGGGTTGGAGGGAATTTTAGTTTGAAGGATGCTATGCTGGCCACTTTAACCGGATTCCTGGTCGGGATGCTGTTTATCCGGCTAAAACTGCCCCTTCCGGCTCCATCCACCCTGTCCGGAGTGATGGGCATCGTGGGCATGTTTGTAGGATATTTGGTGGCTATACGGCTGGGCTGGGGCAAGTAAAAAATGATGCTTGTTTTTGAACGACCTCTATAAAAATGAGAAGTGTGAAGTGAGAGGTTGGAGGTGACCGGCTTCTGTTAAGATTTGTCTTTTAAATGCGGTTCTTGACAGTTATACGCGCCGAATATAAAATATGATAGATTGCCATGACCTATTTTTCAACTAATACAGGAGGCTGGCTATGGCCAAGTTTATATTTGTGACAGGCGGAGTTGTATCATCTTTGGGCAAGGGCATAACTGCCGCTTCCCTGGGACGTTTGCTAAAAAGCCGAGGTTTAAAAGTTGCCATACAAAAACTGGACCCCTATATAAACGTGGACCCCGGCACCATGAGCCCCTACCAGCACGGAGAAGTTTTTGTAACCGACGACGGTGCTGAAACGGACCTGGATCTGGGCCATTACGAGCGCTTCATAGATATTAATCTTAGCAAGAGCAGTAATGTGACCACAGGCGGAATTTACGACGCAGTGATCAGCAAAGAGCGCCGGGGAGATTATCTGGGCGCCACGGTGCAAGTGATTCCCCACATCACCAATGAAATTAAGGACCGGATTCAGCGTGTGGCCCAGGAATCCGACACCGACGTGGTAATCACGGAAATCGGCGGCACCGTGGGCGACATCGAATCCCTTCCGTTCCTGGAGGCAATACGCCAGCTCAGGGCGGATCTGGGCAAAGGCAATGTTCTTTATATCCACGTAACATTGGTACCCTACCTTAAAGTTGCCAACGAACTAAAAACCAAACCCACCCAACACAGTGTCAAGGAACTGCGCAGTATAGGCATCCAGCCGGATGTCATAGTCTGCCGTACGGAAAGGCGTTTCTCCAAGGAACTGGCGGAAAAGATAGCTCTTTTCTGTGATACGGACAAGGATGCGGTAATACAGGCGGTGGACGCTTCATCCATTTACGAGGTGCCCTTGATGCTGGAAGAAGAGGGCATGGATAAAAAGGTTATAGACATGTTGGGACTGCAGTACCTGGAGCCGGACATGCAGGAATGGAAAGACATGGTGAACCGGATGAAGAACCTTACCGGCACCGTGACCATAGGACTGGTAGGCAAATACGTATCCCTCCCGGATGCTTATTTCAGCGTTTCCGAAGCGCTCCGCCATGCCGGGCTTTATCATGGCTCAGCGGTTCAAATCCGGTGGATAAATTCTGAGGAACTGGAAAAGACATCGGCAGAAGAATATCTTCATGACGTGGACGGCGTCCTGGTACCAGGCGGTTTCGGCGACAGGGGAATAGAGGGCAAGATAAACGCCATTCACTACGCCAGGGAAAACAAAATTCCCTTCCTGGGGATATGCCTGGGTATGCAACTGGCGGTGGTTGAGTTCTCCCGCACCATACTGGGATGGAATGACGCCAACAGCTCCGAATTTAACCAGTCAACTTCCTATCCCGTAATAGACCTTTTGCCCGAGCAAAAGGAGCTTGATAAAATGGGAGGAACCATGCGGCTGGGCCGTTATCCCTGCAGGCTTGAACCGGACACCCTGGCCCACAGGGCGTATGGTACGCAAGAAATATATGAAAGACACAGGCATCGCTACGAATTAAACAATGATTTCCGGGACCGTCTGGCTGAACAGGGCATGATATTCAGCGGCACTTTCCCCGGGAGGCAGCTGGTGGAAGTAATCGAGTTGCCCGACCACCCCTGGTTTGTGGCTACCCAGTTCCACCCGGAATTTAAATCCAGGCCTAACCGCCCGCATCCCCTGTTTCGTGACTTCATCGGGGCGTCCATAGAATATGGTAAAACAAAGTGATATACGTTGGGGACATTCCTCTGACCCGAAAGCCATATACGTTGGGGACATTCCTCTGCCACGAAGCCATGCTCCAAATAGAGGTGTGTCCCCTGACCTTGTTCCCCCGGCAAAGCTAAAATTTTGCCGGGGTTTTATGTTTTTTTATATTTTCTCAAGGTTTTTTAATATCAACGGGGAAATAATACCGGGAGAACAAATAGTGAAAAATACTATCAACTAACTAGAGGGTGGTGTACAGGTGAAAAGAAAAATTATCGGCGGGGCGGTGCTCGGGCTGGCACTGGTTTCCCTGCTGGTAGCGGCGGTGGTTAAGTCGGGCGATGGTAATGCTTTGAAGCCCCGGTCCTATTCCGGAGGGCGTGAAGTGGTAGGGATTGTTGATATAAGCGGCACCATCATGGGGGGAGGCTCCCAGGGTTTTTTAAGCGAAGAAATGGGGGCCGACCAGATAATGATTCAATTGCGGCAGGCGGCCGAGGATCCGGCTGTTAAAGCGGTGGTGCTACGACTGAACAGCCCGGGCGGTACAGTGGCGGCCACCCAGGAAATCACCGCTGAAGTAATCCGGTTAAAAAAGAAAGGAAAAAAAGTTATAGCCTCCATGGGTGACGTGGCGGCTTCCGGGGCGTACTGGATAGCTTCCTCAGCCGATGTTATCGTGGCGAACCCGGGAACCATAACCGGCAGCATCGGGGTGAGGATGGACAGCACCGATCTGAGGGGCCTTTACGACAAACTGGGGATACAAAACCGTACCTTCAAAAGCGGCCCGTATAAGGATATGGGCTCCACCGACAGGGAGATTACGCCTGAGGAAAAGAAAATATTTCAGGATATGGTGGATGATATGTACGGGCAGTTCGTTAACACTGTTGCCAAGGGCAGGAAAATGAGCGCCGGGGAGGTCAAAAAGCTGGCCGACGGCAGAATATTTACCGGTCGCCAGGCCAAGGACATTGGGCTGGTGGACGAATTGGGCAACTTCTATGATGCCATTCGCCTGGCTGGAGAAATGTCCGGTCTGGGCCCGGAGCCCGAGATTACCACCTTTGGCGCCAAAGGGTTCTGGCAGGAGATTATGGGTGCCGCCAGGGGCGGTTCACCCGGCCAGGCTATGCCGGCCATTAACGAAATACTGCCCGCCTTCTGGCTGGTTATGTAATAAATTTTTGGAGGTCGCTTGCATTGACGGATGATAATAAAAAAGAGCAGGAGCGGCAGGACAGGGAACCTGAAGAAATGGCCGGGGAAGAAAATGTAAAAATCAATGAAGAAAATATAGAAAAAATGGATGATGAATATAAAGGTGTTGCGGATGAGGACGGCCGGGACATTTCAGTCCAGGAGCCCGGGGAGAAGAATTTTTTTGAAATAATTTACGGGGTACTCTTCGACCCGGTGGAAACCTTTCGCCGGGTGGCGGCTGCTCCGCCCCTGGGCAGGGTTTTGTTGATATATACATTGGTTAGTGTGCTGGGTGCATTGATGGGATATTACTTTTCTTCACAGGTGCTTCAGGAGGATATGTACAATGAGGCAGGCATGTTATCAGGTGTGATGGAAAATGTGATACCTCTGATGATATTCGGCGGGCTGCTTATCAGCTTTGTGAAGTGGATTGTCTACAGCGGACTACTGCATATGGTGGCCGAGCTTTTCGGCGGCAGTGGCCGGGCCGTCGGGGTACTGGCTGTTACCGGGTTGGCATCGCTCCCCGCCATTTTGTTCATACCCTTTGAACTGGCGGTGCTTTTGGCGGGAGGGGAAGGACCCGTGGCCACTATTGTCAGCGGTTTGTTCAGCCTGGCGTCTGTAATCTGGGGTTTTATACTGAATGTGCTGGGGATAAGGGAAGTCCACGGCATTACCACAGGCAGGGCTCTGGCCGTTGTGGCAACCCCTGTCGTGGCCATTATAGTGCTTTCAGTAGTCTTTATTCTTGCCATGATTCTAATGTTTACATCTATGGCTCCGCTTTTCGATGTCGGTCGGTTTTAAGGTGAGGGGACACACCTTACTTGACCCTTTAGACTAAACTTTTTCTGGAAGGAATGTCCCTAATTAGTTGCTGTTTAATTTTATGGTATTTTATGGGGTTGAATTAGAGGATTTATAAAGCCTTTGTTGAAATGAATCTGGCAGAAACATTTTTATGTGGAACTAGGGGGTGGATCCCATGCTGGCCGGTGAGTATAAATTGCTTATAGTTGACGATCAGTCTGGAGTGCGAAGGCTTTTATATGAGACATTTACTGAAGACGGCTATAATGTTGACACGGCTTCAGGGGGAATTGAGGCGTTGAAAAAAATCTCAGCTCAACCACCCGATTTGGTTTTGCTGGATATAAAAATGCCGGTGATGAACGGTTTGGCTACCCTTAAGGAAATAAGGAAGATTTTCCCCGATCTAACAGTGGTTATGATGACAGCATACGGGGAACTTGATATGTTAAAAGATGCTAAAAATCTTAATGCCAAGCACTATCTTATAAAGCCCTTTGATCTGGATGAAGTTCGTTACCTTGTGAAGGGCCTTTTGAAGGAGTCGGATGAGAAGAAAAAGTTGCAGGAGATAATTTAAACAGACGTTATTAGCGCCTGTTGAAAGGACTTTTAATATCAACGGCGAATTGTTTACCATAAGTGCCGGTGACCGGAAGACCCCGGTAACCGGATGAGGAGGTGTGAAAATGCCTGTTAGTACCGTTACCGTACTGGCCATGCGTTGCCCAGAATGTGGCAGAATGGAATTTCATAAAATTTCCCGCTTCACGGTGGCAAAGGATAACGCGTATAAGGTGTTTTGCGCCTGTGGGGCACTTAAGGTGGTATTTCACGCCAAAAGCTATACCAAGTACAACGTGACCATATCCTGCGTTTTTTGCGGGGGAAGTCATACCAGGGCTTTTTCAGGTAAACACCTTTGGTCCGGCAAGGTTATTGAGCTTTTATGCACCGATACCGGACTGGATTTGGCCCATATCGGCCCCACCGATCTGGTGCGCAGGGCGGCAGCTGAAAAAGTTGACGGTCTGGATGACTTGATCAACGAATTCGGAGGCGACGGGTATTTTCACAATAGCAGCGTCATGAACGAGGTTTTGAAGTGCCTTCACGGTATAGCCGAAAAGGGAATGCTGTATTGCCAGTGCGGCGACCACCAGATTGGTGTGGAAATTTTTCCGGACCGGCTGGAATTGCATTGTAAAAACTGTGGGGGAGTTAACATTATATACGCCGAAACCGAAGAAGATTTAAACGTAATCAGGCAGGTGGACGAGATTGAGCTGGCAAAGAACGGCTTTGAATACCTGGACAGTTTGGCCAGCACCGGGAAAATAAAAAAATCAAGACCTAAACACCATAATAAAACATAAACCTGCTTGCCTGGCGGCATAATATCAGGCAGGACAGTGAAAAACTACGGACAAATATAAATAAAAATGCGAAGGGAGGTATCCCGGCAGAGGTGCCCCTCAATCGTAACGGCAGTGCCGTGGGATATGACATTTGAGTAAAGACATTTAAGGACCCGTAAATGGTTGAGTCCGTCACCAGGTCCGATAATGGGCCGGCCCGGGCTTTTGTTTTTTTCCGGGTTGCCGGGTAATTTGCAAATGGCGTTTGTACCGGTTGATGTTTTGCTAAAAGAGGCTATGAGCGGCAATTATGCCGTAGGAGCCTTCAATTGCAACAACATGGAGATTGTGCAGGCCATAGTTAAGGCCGCCGAAGAGGAGAATGCCCCGGTAATTATGCAAGCCAGCCAGGGAGCCATTAAATATGCCGGAATTGGTTTTATCACGGCCATGGCCAGGGAAGCCGCTGCTAATGCTAAGGTACCGGTGGCTCTGCACCTGGATCACGGCACCAGTTTTGCACAGGTGATGCAGTGTCTGCGCAATGGTTTCAGCGGCGTTATGATAGACGGCTCAAAACATCCTCTGGAAGAAAACATTGCCTTGACCCGCCAGGTAATTGCAGCGGCCCGACCCGTTGGGGTTTCGGTAGAGGCGGAACTGGGGAAAATAGGCGGAACGGAAGATGATATAACGGTTTCGGAAAAAGAGGCTATGTTTACCGACCCTGATGAGGCAAAATATTTTGTAGAGCAAACCGGCGTGGATTCTCTGGCTGTGGCCATTGGCACAGCCCACGGCCAGTACAAGGGGGAGCCCAAACTGGATTTCGAGCGGCTTAAAAAAATTGTCTCACTGGTGGATATACCCATTGTGTTGCACGGTTCCTCGGGAGTGCCCAGCGAGGCCATCCAGGAGGCTATATCCCTTGGAGTTCGCAAGGTGAATATAGACACCAACATACGGGAGGCTTTTGTGACCGCCTGCCGCAATGTACTGGACGCCGATTCCCGGGAAATAGACCCCAGGAAAGTTCTGGGTCCGGCCAGAGAAGCCGCGGTTGAGGTAATCAGGGAGAAAATAAGGATTTTTGGCAGCTCAGGAAAAGCATAGACTTCAGGAGGTGTTTGTTATTAAGATATTCATCGATACCGCCAACATTGAAGAGATTAAATCCGCCTACGAATTGGGAGTTATCAGTGGTGTAACAACCAACCCTTCCCTTATAGCAAAGGAGGGGCGGGATTTTGCGCAGGTGGTAAAGGAAATTACCGCCATTGTGGACGGACCGGTGAGCGCCGAGGCGGTGAGCGTCAATGCCCCGGATATGATTGAAGAGGCCAGGCAGCTTGCAGCCATCCACCCAAACGTCGTGGTTAAATTACCTATGACCGGGGAAGGCCTTAAGGCAGTCAAGACACTGTCTGCAGAAGGAATTAAAACCAATGTGACCCTTGTTTTCTCAGCCAATCAGGCTTTGCTGGCCGCACTGGCCGGAGCTACCTACGTCAGCCCATTTGTGGGACGGCTGGATGATGTCGGCCAGGAGGGAATGGAGCTTATCCAGGACATAATGACAATTTATGAAAACTACGGTTTTGCCACTGAGGTAATTGCAGCCAGTATCCGCAACCCCCTGCATGTAACCCAGGCCGCCCTGTATGGGGCAGATATCGCTACCATTCCTTACGGTGTTATTATACAGATGCTGAAACATCCGTTAACAGATAAGGGAATTGAGAAATTCCTGGCCGATTGGGAAAAGGTGCCCAAATAAAGTTGCACTACAAAAAACGCCGTCAGTCCGCTAATGCAGGCACTTGACGGCGTTTTTTAATAAGAGTATACTTAAATAGCTTCGGGAGTATAATCTTCAAAATTAAGCCACCTCATTAATTTCCTCGTAGCATCTTTAATATATTTTATTAATTCCTGTTCCGGCTCCGCAATTACTAGAACTTGTTGCATTGGAGGAGACGGTGATTTCTCAATTAATTCAAAGGTTTCGGGAACATTTTGATAAGGTGATGGAACTGCCGGACTCGCCGAAGAAGATTGCCGCCGGGGCGGCCATGGGCATTGCCCTGGACTTTTTGCCCGTGCCGGTGATTAGTATTCCTTTGTCCTTTGTGCTGGCCAAATTGTTGCGGGTTAACGCGGTGGCGGCGGTGCTCACAGTTGTATTATTTAAAATCGCGGTGCCTTTCTTCTTTGCTTTTAATTACATGGTGGGTAGACTAATAATCGGAGATATGTCGGTTTCAGGCATGAATGCCGAATATCATTTGGCAGGGGTTGGCGCTTGGATAGCCTGGGTCAAACATTTGGGATACCCCTTCCTTCTGGGTGCGGTAATTAATGCCGCACTGGCCGGAACTTTGGCCTATTTTTTGGTGCACAACCTGCTCATGTGCCGCCGTAAAAGGAAAGGTACCCCGCTGAAGCTAACCCAGCCCGATAAAATCCGCTAGGAGGCCGTTCCTAAACGGCTTTTTGGATATTTTACAGCTATATAATCCCTTCACTTCTATCCCTTATATTGCTTCTACATTTCCGGCAGGAGCCCGGATGAGAAACTGCTGGAACAACCCGTCAATTTTACGCAATTTTTATCTCCTGGCAATACCCATTAGAATTTACAAACATAATAAATTATTTTGAAAGGCAGGCTTCTAAAGTTGGCGCATAGTGATCTGGAAAGCAAAACGCTGCAGGAATTATATAAAATAGCCAGGGAATTGGAACTTACCGGTTTTTCAAGACTGCGCAAGAAGGAATTGATTTTTGAAATCAGCAAAGCCATGACCGAGAAAAACGGATTGTTGATGGCAAGCGGCATTCTGGAGATTCTTCCGGACGGCTACGGGTTTTTAAGGCCCTTTAGCTATCTGCCCAGCAATGATGATATATACGTTTCCGCCTCCCAGATAAGGCGTTTTGATCTGAGGACCGGTGACCGGGTAACCGGCCAGGTGCGGGGGCCCAAGGATAACGAAAAATATTTTGCACTGCTAAGGGTGGAGCGGGTTAACAACTTTAACCCGGAGCAGTCCAGCGAGCGCCTGCATTTCGACGGGCTAACCCCCTTATATCCCCAGGAGCGATTACGTCTGGAAAGGGACCCGTCCAATTTTTCCACCCGTCTCATAGATCTCATTGCGCCTATCGGGAAGGGCCAGCGGGGACTGATTGTCTCCCCCCCAAAGGCCGGAAAAACGGTGCTGATTAAGGAAATTGCCCATAGCATTACCAAAAACCACCCCGAGGTGCACCTTATGGTATTGCTTATTGATGAGCGCCCGGAGGAAGTGACTGATATAGAACGCTCCGTGGACGGGGAAGTGGTTAGTTCCACTTTCGACGAGCCGCCGGAAAATCACGTCAAGGCTGCGGATATGGTGTTGGAAAGGGCCAAACGGGTAGTGGAACATAAAAGGGATGTAGTCATACTTATGGACAGCATAACCCGGCTGGCCCGGGCCCACAACCTGGTGGTGGCGCCCAGCGGCAGGACACTGAGCGGTGGTGTGGACCCTGCCTCCCTGCACAGGCCCAAGAGATTCTTTGGGGCTGCCCGGAATGTAGAAGAGGGAGGAAGTCTGACCATTCTGGCCACTGCTCTTATCGAAACCGGCAGCCGCATGGACGACGTTATTTTCGAGGAATTCAAGGGCACCGGCAATATGGAGCTGATACTTGACCGTAAACTGGCGGACCGCAGGATATTTCCCGCCATAGACGTGGTTCGCTCGGGCACCCGTAAAGAGGAGTTGCTTCTCAGCAAAGAAGAACTGGATTGGATGTGGAACTACCGTAAAGTGGTTGCCGGTATGGCCCCGGCGGAGGCCATTGAAATGCTTATGGAGCTGATACTTGACCGTAAACTGGCGGACCGCAGGATATTTCCCGCCATAGACGTGGTTCGCTCGGGCACCCGTAAAGAGGAGTTGCTTCTCAGCAAAGAAGAACTGGATTGGATGTGGAACTACCGTAAAGTGGTTGCCGGTATGGCCCCGGCGGAGGCCATTGAAATGCTTATGGATCGCATGAAAAAAACTAAAACCAATGAAGAATTGATGGCAAGTTTCCGGGCTCCCAGGCGGACTATCATCAATCCTTCCCCCAATCTGCCGGACCAGATAAGCAGGAGATAGACCGTGTTTTTGTTATGTATAAAAAATAACTAAAAAGGAAATAACTTTAATAAAAGGCATCCTTAAGGGATGCCTGTTTTATTTTCTGTACAGCCGTCGGGTAACCGGTGGCTGAGTGTTTTATGGAGAGGAAGGAAAATGTTTAACAGAAAAAAAGTATTGCTAGTGATTATGTCGCTTGCACTACTGGCTTTAATACCTGTGTTGATCGCCGGGGCCGACCCTGAAATCCAGTACATGGGAAATATCTCCGGCGATACCCCTTTAGCGGATGATAAAGGCGTTTACACCGATGCCGGGGCCTCCGTGCCGGAACCGGTAATGGGTTTGTATACTGTTCGCCCAGGGGATAATCTGTCCTTAATTGCAGGAAGGTTTGGGGTGGACATGCATGAGCTTGCCCTGTTAAACCAGCTTGGCAGCAGTGATTATATCATTGAGGGGCAATTGCTTAAAATCCCTTGTGAGGTTGTTGCATACAGGGTTAAGGCAGGAGAAACCCTTTGGTCCATAAGCGAAAAATACAGGGTGCCTCTGCGGCAGCTGGCCAGGGTAAACAATTTGTCAGACGAGAATTTTGTGGCCGCAGGCCAGGAGCTGATAATACCCGCCTTTGCCAGGACGGACTCTTACACAAGGATTGCACGTTCCGGGGTGTCTGGAGAAAAAATGGCCTGGCCGGTGGTGGGCTGGATTAGTTCTCCTTTCGGCATAAGGGATGGAAAGCCCCATGAGGGCATTGACATAGCAGCCGACCAGGGGGCGCCCATTGTAGCGGCTAAGCCGGGGCGCGTGGTCTGCGCGGAACCCATGGGCACATACGGCCTTGCGGTGATTATTGACCACGGCAACGGTATGCGCACCCTGTATGCCCACGCCTCCGTTCTGCTGGTAAAACCGGGCGACTGGGTGGAAGAGGGACAGACCGTGGCTCTGGTGGGCAGTACCGGCAGGTCCACCGGCCCTCACCTGCACCTGGAAATCCGCATTGACGGCCAGCCCGTGGACCCGCTGCTGTTCCTGGAGAGCATGTACGCTTAGTGTGTGGCAAGGGGACGTTTCGCCTGCCACACCCCTCAAGGGGTGGCAGGCGAAACGTCCCCTTGCCACCAGAAATGATCGCAAAAGACATTTTCAAAAACATTTCATGTCGGGGCTGTTGACAATACTTTGTCGGCGGCCTATTATATTTTTGCGCTAAACTACTAGTAAAAAAATCGAGGTTAACTATGAATCGGATGCTTTATGCCGACTCCCGGGGTTGTTTCTACGACTATCCCGGTGTTTTGGCTTTGGGACGCTCCGGGGAAATGTTTGTGGAACTGGATGACGGTGACATGGAAGTACTGCCGGAGGGAGCCACCCTGGTGATGATACCCGGTGGCCATCCGGCTGGGATGGATAAAAAGGGTAAATTTGTTTTATTGGAAAGGGACCGCTCCGGTGAGCCTGCCTTTGCCGTGGGGGCGCTTCTGCCCCAGGGCTATACCCGTACGCTGCTACCGGCGTACCGCCGCAGAGGGACAGACAAACCCCTGCCTTTATTCGGATACGCGGCGGTGGCCTGGCGACAGGGTAAGCTCTATGTGGCTGCCCTCCGTACCGACGACCCGCACCGCTGGGATCCAAAGCATTACAATACTCCCCAACTACCGGAACTGGTCGGGGAAATGCAAAAGGAATATCCGGGAAACCGTATACTGAAACAACTTGCCCGTTGCTCCCTGAAGTACAGGTGCTTTACCGCCCAGAACATATTTTACCGGCGCTGGGAAGGAGGCGTTCCGGTTTCGCCTTCCTGCAACGCCCGCTGCATTGGCTGCATATCTCTGCAATCCTCCGAGTGCTGCCCATCGCCCCAATCCAGGATAGATTTCAGCCCCACCCCCGGGGAGGTAGCGGATATAGCAATACCCCACCTTGCCCGGGCACGGGACGGGATCATCAGTTTTGGACAGGGCTGCGAGGGGGAACCGTCACTGGCCCGGGAAATAGTTGTTGCGGCCATAGAACGGATTAGAAGGCAGGTTTCCGCCGGCACCATCAACATGAATACCAATGCAGGGCATACTGATGGAATCAAGGAAGCATGCCATGCGGGGCTGAACTCCATCCGGGTAAGCATCATAAGCGGCCGGGAAAAAGTTTACAATGCCTATTACCGGCCCAGGGGGTATGTGCTGGATGATGTTTTGAATTCCATTGCCGCCGCCCGCTCCATGGGGGTTTTTGTGTCGTTAAACCTGCTCCTTTTCCCCGGTCTTACCGACAGGGAGGAAGAGGTGGATGCTCTGGAGACCATTATCCGTAAATACGGTATAAATATGGTCCAGTTCAGAAATCTGAACATAGATCCCGATTTGTTAACCGGCCTGATGCCTCCTGCAAAAGGGGAAATAATAGGAGTTCCGGAATTGATAGAGAGGTTCAGGCAGATTCCCGGACTGAAAGTGGGTAATTTCACCCACCCGGCACCGGGTACCTGAGTTATATCAAATTTCTTGCGGCGATGGAAACTCTATGCTATAATTATACGGTGTTATAATCAGCAGATATCACTGCTCCAGCGGTGAATCATA
>CBEULQ010000028.1:0-12390 GCA_965543975.1 uncultured Desulfocucumis sp.
GAAAATATGAAGGTAACCTTTCCCCATATGGGACACATGTGGATATGTCTCAAGGCCATGCTTGAATATCTGGATGTGGAGGTGGTGGTTCCGCCTCCTTCCAGTAAAAAAACGTTAAACCTGGGTTCGAAGTACTCCCCGGAATTCGCTTGCATGCCCATGAAGCTGAACCTGGGAAATTTCATGGAGGCCGCGGAATTGGGAGCAGACACAATATTGATGGCCGGCGGCTGCGGACCCTGCAGGTTTGGTTATTACGCCCAGGTGGAACACGAGATTTTAAAAGATATGGGTTACGATTATCATCTGGTGGTGCTGGAACCGCCGGAAAAGCACATAGGGGAACTGCTGGCCAAGATAAAATACATAACCGGGCAAAGCTCCTGGATAGAAGTAATCAGGGGAATACGCCTGGGCTACCGCAAGGCCCTGGCAGTGGATGAGGCGGAAAGGCTGGCCATGAAAAAAAGGCCCAGGGAAATAACGCCGGGCAGCACGGACAGGGCTCTTCAGAAGGCCCTGGAGGGGATAATCAGGGCTGCGGATTTCAGGGAACTGGAGAGCGCCAGGGCGGGCACGCTGGAGATAATGGATGGGGTTCCTGCCGAGGAAAGGCCGGTTATTAAAATTGCGCTGGTGGGGGAGATATATACACTGCTGGAGCCCTTTTCCAACCAGTATATTGAAAGGCGCCTGGGTTCAATGGGAATAGAGGTGGACAGGTCAATATATTTAAGCGAGTGGGTAAATGATCACCTGTTTATGGGGTTTATAAAGGGATTACGCAGCAGCAAAGAATACTGCCGTTCGGCTTCGCCGTATCTCAACCATTTTGTAGGAGGGCACGGCCAGGAAACGGTGGGCAGTGCAGTATATTTTTCAAGAAAGGGATATGACGGCATTATACAGCTTCTGCCTTTTACCTGCATGCCGGAAATTGTGGCCCAGAGCATACTCCCGGGAGTAAGCGGTGATTTGGACCTTCCCGTAATGACACTGATTGTTGACGAACAGTCGGGCGAGGCCGGTATGGTAACCAGGCTGGAAGCCTTTGCAGATTTATTGGCCAGAAGAAACAGCATAAAGGAGGCAATAGCCCTATGAAAGGCTTTCTGGGTATAGATGTTGGTTCTGTTAGTACAAATCTGGTCTTCATTGACGAGGAGGGAGCCGTCCAAGAGACAATATACCTGCGCACCAACGGGAGGCCCATTGACACAGTAAAGCAAGGGCTTAACGAAATGGCCGGAAGGCTGCCGGCCAAAACTGTTGTCAGGGGTGTTGGGGCCACCGGCAGCGGCAGGCATTTGGCGGGTGTAATCACCGGTGCGGACGTGGTTAAAAATGAAATAACAACCCATGCTGTGGCATCCTCAACCATGGTTTCCGGAGTGCAGACCATACTGGAAATAGGGGGGCAGGACTCCAAAATAATTATTTTAAGGAACGGCATGGTGGCCGATTTTGCCATGAATACGGTGTGTGCGGCGGGAACCGGCTCATTCCTCGACCAGCAGGCTGCAAGGCTGAATATACCCATAGATGAATTCGGCGATATCGCCCTGTGCGCCACTGTGCCTGTGCGCATAGCCGGCCGTTGCGCTGTTTTTGCCGAATCCGACATGATCCATAAACAGCAGATGGGCTACAACCTGCCTGACATACTGGCCGGACTTTGTCAGGCCCTGGTGCGCAACTACCTGAATAACCTGGCCAAGGGCAAGGAAATTTTGCCCCCGGCAGTTTTCCAGGGCGGTGTGGCCGCCAATTCAGGAATGAAAAAAGCTTTTGAAGAGGAACTGGGTTTCGAGGTGATGGTGCCTCCCCATTACAACGTAATGGGGGCGTTGGGAGCAGCGTTCCTGGCCAGGGAAAAAATGTCCAGGGGTACACCCTCATGCTTTAAGGGCTTCAGGGTGGCAAACCTGGAATTTAAGGCAGGCGGCTTCGAGTGCGACGGCTGTCCCAATCTCTGCGAAGTGGTGGAAATTTACGAGGAATCCAACATTATCGCCCGCTGGGGGGACCGTTGCGGAAGGTGGTCAGGAGGCCTTGCCAGAGAGGAAAAAATAAGTTAAGGGGGCTTGTTGCTTGAGGGACATGCCGGTAAATATAACCCGGGAAAAAAGGCCGGAAATAGAGTATTTTACAAGGGGCGGCAGAACGTTTGCCCGCTGTCGCTCCCAGGAGAATTTGCAGGAATACCTGGCGAAATCCGGTGACAGCGGGGTTGATTTCAGCGCCCACCCTATTTCCGGTGAGCCGGAGAGTTTTCACTTTGATAAAGAAGAGGAGATAATAACCAGGAAAAAAGACGGGCATCAGTTTGAGATGGGCGAATTCGTCAGTTATGCCTTCCAATGCGACCCGGAAGGCTACAGCCACACTGAGTACGTCGATATTTCAATATAAGCCTGAAGACCTTATTTTAAAGAGTGTTTTTGCAGGTACTGATGGATGTCGTCCTGGGTCAGATGAGGGAAATTGTTAATCCGGCCGGCTAGTGTTTTAATATCCTGTGAATTTAGCAGGTATTCCTTTCCGGCCATGGAGACAACATATCCGTCATTGCCCTGAGGCCGGGCGGAAACACCTTTCTTTCTTAATGCTATTAACGCTGTTGAAACTGAAAATATAATAGGCATTGAAAAACAATCTCCTTATCGTCCTTTTGACATTCCGTAGTCAATAACGAATAAAGCAAGCCTGATCCCATTTACACGTTCCTTGTGGCGCTTTGTTTTTTTCGTGGTAAAAGGCTTTTAAGCCGCTGATAAAAGTCATAGAAGTTTCTGGAGTTTTTGGCCAGCAACGGGCTTAAAAAGGCCAGCAAAAGCACGTACAGCGCGGCGATGCTGGGCAGCTTCTGGCTGGCTCCGGCTGTTACCGCCAGGCTGGCCATGATAACAGAAAATTCACCCCGGGCCATGATGGTGAAGGCGACATTAAAACCCCGCCTGGTATTGTAGCCGTATACCCATGAAGCCAGCAGGCCGGAAACAATATTCCCCGCCAGGGTTGCGGCAACGGCCCCCAGGGCTATTATGGCCACCTCGTTAAAAAGTCTGTAGTCTATGGCCATGCCGAAGGAAAAGAAAAATACCGAGCCAAAAAGATCCCTAAGGGGTGTAATAATCTGAATAGCCTTTTTATTATGGGTGGTTTCAGCCAGAATAAGTCCCAGCAGCAGGGCTCCGATGGCTTCAGTCACATTAATTTTTTCCACTGCCGTGGCGGTTAAAAGCAGCAGGGTGAAAACCGCTATTGTGAAGCATTCGGTGGTTTTGAACTTCAGCAGCGGGTCGAGGATGCCGGCAAGTCTTCTTCCCAGTATAAACACGCCAAGTATCAGGGCAATAATTGACAGCACTCCCGGGAGCAGCAGCATCAGATCAACGGTCCCGGTAAGCAAAACTCCCGACATTACCGACAGGTAGATGGCGATGAAAAGATCCTCGTAGACCATTATGCCCAGTATAAGTTCTGTTTCGGGGTTTGCGGTTCTTTTTAAGTCAACCAGCAGTTTAGTTATAACCGTACTGCTTGATATTACGGTGATACCGGCGATAACTAGGGCTTCCGTCCATGTCTGGAAAATCAGCCAGCCCAGGCCGAGTCCTCTTAAAAAATTAATCCCCACGTAAACGGTACCGCTTTTGGCCAGAGATTTTCCGGAGGCCGTCAGCTTCCCGGCGGAGAATTCCAATCCAAGGTAAAAGAGCATCATCAGTACGCCCAGACGGGACAGGAGTTCCACTGATTCTCCCGGAGACGCCAGTTGTAGGGAAACATTTCCAATTACCGGTGCGTGAGGGCCAACCAGCATGCCCAGCATGATCAAAAAGGGGATGGAGGAGAAGTTCAAACGGGAGGATAAAATGGTGGCCAGTGCTATAAAAAGAAAAACAACGGCTATATTCGGCAGGTCTACATGAGTCATTTTTACCCCCTTGTTTTAAATCATATCTTTTTCAAACTGTTTCATTTTGTCGCTGTTGCCTGCCACAATAACTAGTTGTCCGGGCTGGAATACAAATCCGGGGCCCGGGTTTATCCGGCAGTTGTCCTGTTTGTTCCTTACTTTTTCGTCAATGACGGATATTACATTGATGCCGAAGTTTTTTCTCAAACCGAGCTCTCCAATGGTTTTTCCCTTTATTGGGGAGCCTTCTTTTATTCTGATCCATTCAATTCTCATGTCTGCTATGGCGGTTTCGAGTTTTTCCAGGGCTTTGGGCTGGTAATAGGCGCCGCTTAGGATGGAGCCTATCTGCCTTGCTTCCTGATCGGTAAATATAAAGGAACTGGAAGGATCATCCTCATCCTTGATAAAATGATAGACTTCCCTGGTGCCGTCATCGTGCACTACAATGGCTATCTGATCACCGTTTTCAAGCTCCACCTGAAATTTTTTGCCGAGTCCGGGAAGCTCCGCCTCACGTATTAACGACATGATCCATCCTCCGAAAAAAATAATTTATGGATTACTCAATTAAAGAATTATTATAAAAAAATTATAACATTGTTCAAAACTGTATCCAACCTTAATAATACATATAATATGTTGCTCATGCAGCCATATGCAAAGGGTAATACATTACAGGCCGATATATCATCTTTACAAACAAATGTTCCGAATGTATAATAGTGGTAAAATTGTTACCGGGAAGTGAAATGTAATGAAAAATGTAATTACGGATATTTATCATTTAATTCACACGGTGGAGTCACGGCTGAATTATGTGGAGTGCAAATACGGCGAATATATCAGGGAAGACGACGTTAAGGAGGTTTACAAACTGCTGGCAGACCTGTGCCATGAGACAAATGCCGTTAAGGATAGGATGGATGGTTTTCTAAAGCTTGACCGGTCTACGTTGAAAGTGATCCATGAATTGCTAATCAATGAACTGACTACCGAAAGCCGGAATATTGTGGAGCAGGATTTCAACAGGTTAATCAAGATCGTCGAAGCCGCAATTAATTTTAAAAAATAGGAGACCAATATGTACAAAGGTAATTTAGGACAGATACTGTTGATTATACAACGGCTAAAACAAGCGCTTTCGGATATGGGCAGGGAATACAGCGCGGCCGGTGATTACTTTTTGTCAATGAGCGGAGAGATAGACAAAATAAGCCATAGCTTTAAGAAGATAGATTTTTTTTGCAAGCTTAATATTGAATCCCTGGAAAAGCTTATAGAGATATTAAAGAATCACCTGGAAGGGGAAAACGATTTAATAATCAAAAGCGATCTGTCGACACTGATTAATGACCTGGAAAAAGAACTGGCGGATAAACTAAAAAATATCAATTAGGTATATAATAATTTTTGAAGGATTTTTTCCCCGGGCGTGTAATTATAACTTAACGAATGATCCGGAGTCATTCATTTACCGGCTTTTATTCAGGAACTTTTACCACGAAGGTAATTCTTCACAGTAAGTGGGGGCGACTTCGTGGTATTATTTTTCCCCATGAGAGGCGGCTTAATATTGATGCCCCTGAATAGGGCAAACCTGACCATTGTAGGGCTCAGCAACGAGCCGCTGCCGCACCTTGTTGACAGCATGGTCCAGAGGGTTGAAAAATTGATTAAAGGAAAAAAATGAAATCGGGAGTGATTAAAATGTGCATGGAAAAAACACCGTGGGAAAAGGCAGTAGAGTTTCACGGTCATTCGTGTCCGGGTCTTGCCATCGGATACCGGGTAGCGCAGGTGGCATTGGATGAGCTTGGGGAAACTAGATCACCGGACGAAGAACTGGTGGCGGTGGTTGAAAACGATGCCTGCGGAGTGGACGCGGTGATGTTTTTAACCGGCTGCACCCTGGGCAAGGGCAACCTTATTTACAGGGATTACGGCAAGCAGGTGTATACTTTCGGCAGCAGAAGCAGCAACAAAGCTTTAAGGATTTCCGTCAACAGCGACAACCTGCGCAGGCACGACCCGGATTTTGAAAAACTGCGGGGGAAAGTTTTCGGCGGTACTGCCACGACTGAAGAAAGAAAGCAATACCAGGAACTCCAGGCTGCCAGAATAGAACAGATACTTAACATGCCCCGGGAGGAATTCTGTAAAGCGGAGATTATTGATTTTCAGCTTCCTCCCAAGGCAAGAATTTTTAAGTCCGTAAAATGCAGCCAGTGCGGGGAGTACGTTATGGAAGCCAGGGCCAGGGTAAAGGACGGCAATATCTGCTGCATACCTTGTTCGGATGAATACAGCCGGGGCTGGTAATGATTTCAAAGACCTCTTGCTTTTGAATAGTTGCTGCACGGATAAATCACACAAACAAAATGACGGTTGCTGCAAGCCTGTTCTAAATAAGAATAAGAACCGACCAGTGTCCCAGTCTTAATAGCAGGGAGAGGTGCTTAAAAGATGATAAAAGAACCGGAAAAATTCCTCAAGTCTTTAAAATGTTACGAGTCGGGCGTGGATAAGTGCCTGGAGGACGGAACCGTCACAGCTGAAGAGATAGACCGTGTAAGACTTGCGCAATACCTAAAGGATTTGGAGCAGGGGCAGCGGGCGCACCAATCCCTGGCTGAATCAAGGGCAGATGAGGTATTTCTCAAGGGTTCCGGTGGAGATAACCCGACCTGGCTTGAAGCCCGGGAAAATTTCAAGTCCGTCGTGTACGACGGACTTGAAGCGGCGGTAAAAATGCACCGGATTATGAAATTATACGACGTGCTGTCCTAGGAGGCCGTTGAAAAACTGCGCCTGGCTTTGTCAGGCTCGCCGTACAGTGCTCACGTACCACCAGTACGCTCCGCGCTGTCCGGCTTCGCCTTTCGCGCCATGCTTGTTTTTGAACGGCCTCAGGTAGAAAATGTACGTTTCTGCAACAGTCTTCTAGGAGGCCGTTCCTAAAACTTTCGCCTGGCGTTTGGGAAGTGTGAAGTTTGGCCGGCCTCCGGTAAAACCTATTAGCTGAACAGGCCCAGCCCGTTTAGCAGCACCATCAATATGGCCAGGGGGGCAATGTAACGGGCTATGAAAAGATAAATCCCCACCAGCCGGCGGTTTTTTAATCTGCCGCTGTTGGTGGTTTCATCATAAACCGCTTTGGGTCCCAACACCCATCCTGCGTACACTGTCAAGGCGATACCGCCCATGGGCAGCAGTATGTTTGAGGAAACAAAGTCGAAAAGGTCGAACATGGTTTTGCCGAAAAGGTGAAAATCACCCAGCACACTGGTGGAAAGTGTAGCTGTGCTGCCTACGGCTGCCAGGGCAAGGGCTGATACCAATGTAGCCCGGGGTCTGGACCAGTTTCTTTCCTCGCAAAGATAGGCCACGGGCACTTCCAGCAGGGAAATCATCGCACCTGTGGCTGCGATTGAAGAAAGTACGAAGAAAAGGGTCAGAAACACTTGCCCGAAGGGCATTGAGTTAAAAACCATGGGTATTGTCATGAAAAGCAGTGAAGGCCCGGCGTCCGGTTTAAAGCCGAAGGCGAATACCGCCGGAAAAATTGCCATGCCTGCCATGATGGAAACCAGTGTGTCTGAAAGCATTACCCTGGCCGCGGTTCTGGGCAGGTTTTCATTCTTGCCAATATAACTGCCGTAAGTGGTCATTGTGCCCATTCCCACGGACAGTTTAAAAAAGGAAAGACCCATGGCCGTCAGCACCGCCATACCGGTTATTTTAGAAAAATCCGGCCGGAAAAGAAATTCGAGGCCGGCGGCGGCGCCCGGCAAGGTAAGCGCCCTGATATCGGTTATTATCAGCAGTACAAATAGTATGGGCAGCAGTGTTTTGGTGATTCTCTCTATGCCCTTCTTAACTCCGGCAATAATTATGGCGCCTGTGGCCGCCAGCACCACCCACTGCCATACCAGCGGGTCCAATACATTGCCTGTGAATACCGAAAAGGTTTGCTTTATTGCGTTGGGATCGTTTGTAGAAAGCTGTCCGGTCAGCGACTTGAAGATATAAGCAAACGCCCATCCGGCAACGGTGGTGTAAAAGGCCATGATCAAAAATGCTGCCAGCACCCCGGCAATGCCGGTAAAATACCAGGGTTTGTCCGGGGTCAACTTTTTTAATGCTCCTACGGCGGCTGCATTCGCCCTGCGGCCGATTATAAATTCCGATATCATTACCACCAGGCCGATGACAGAAACGCAGATGAGGTATACGAATAAAAAGGCCGCCCCGCCGTTTTCCCCGGTCATATAGGGAAACTTCCATATGTTGCCGAGGCCTACCGCTGAGCCCAGGGTAGCGGCCAAAACGCCCAGGCTGGTTCCGAATCCCTCTCTTTTACGTCTATTTGTAGATGTTTTCATTATTAAAACCTTTCTAATAGATATTTTTTTCGACATGCTTTTTAAATATAGCCAAGAGGTTTTTCGTTGTCAACTGAAAAATATAATTTGGATAAATAAGGTGAAAGAGCCGCCTTCATAGGGGAGCAGTGGCTGATATAGCTCATAGCAATTCCTTTTGAGTTGAAATTACAGTATAATTTAATGAAAAGCGTAAGGATGCAAAAGATTGAGTAGAAAAATTAAACCCCTCGCACTTTGAAGTGAAAGGGGTTTAATTTTTACCCGTGATGTGGTTCCATGTGTGGAATTAGCGAGTGAGGTCTTTCGAGGCCGTGATCTTCCATTAATTCCTCATTTCCGAGTATATCCCGGGGCTTGCCGTCGGCGATTATACGGCCGCCGTCCATTAAAACAACCCGGTTGCATACCTCCAGTAAGAATTCCAGGTCGTGAGAAGCAACCAGAGTTGCATCCTGGGAAGAAGTTTTGAAGAGGTTGATGAGTCGGCGCCTGTAACGTATATCCAGATTTGAGGTAGGTTCGTCGTATACCATTAGCCTGGGCTGCATCGCCAGTACACCCGCTATGGCCACCAGTCGCTTCTGACCGCCGGACAGGTGGTGGGGTGGCCTGTCGCCCAGTTCAGATATGCCGGTAACGGCCAGTGCATCTTTAACCCTTTTGTCCACTTCGTCCTTGGAAAGGTTCATGTTCCGCGGGCCGAAGGCCACGTCATCACTTACGGAAGGGCTGAAGAGCTGGTCGTTGGAGTTCTGAAACACCATCCCTATTTCCGGATGGAATTTACCCGGTGCAACGGTTTTGTTGAAAAGGCGGATGTCACCGGATGACGGCTTTAGTACACCGGCAATGAGCATGAAAAGGGTTGTCTTTCCCGTTCCGTTGGGGCCCACCACGCCTATCCGTTCACCCGTGGAAATTTCCATGTCGATGCTTTTTAATACATGGTTATCTTGATAGTAAAAAGAAAGTCCGGAAATATCCAACACCGGTTCGGCTGACTGATTAACGATTGTAGTTTTCACCGGATGCGGCATCACATTACCCCCGTATCAACGAAGTAAAATTTCTGCGGCTACAAAACCCGCCGCAATCATTAGAATTGTTATAAGTCCGACAATATCCCGGGTATATGCTTTAAATTCCTCATGGAATGAAGATGGCTGCCCGTAACCCCGTAAAATCATGGCTTTGTATACCCGGTCCGACTGCTCGTAGCTCCTTACCAGCAAAGTGCCTACCAGGGAAGCGAATATTCCCATTTTACCCCGGCCCCGTTTCTGAAAGCCACGTAAACGCATTGCTGTTTCCATGGTCTTAAGGCTTGCGCCTATATCATAAAGGTAACGGTAGGAGAAAAAGGTCATGTCGGCCATTATTACCGGTAAACCCAGTGCACGCATGGATTTTACCGCAGTAAGGAAAGGCATTGAACCGAAAAGTACGATTCCGATGGTCAGAATGCAAAAAAATTTAACGGATATTAAAAGCATTTCCAGGCAGCCTTCCTGCCTGATGGATAGAGGGCCGATACTGAATATAACTGTTTGACCGGAGAGAAAAGGCAGTATCACAGCCATCATGAGCAGGAAAAAACCCGGAAGCTTTACCTTGCTGATGAGGAAAGACAAGGGAAGACGGGAAGTGGCGTAAAGTCCCGCGCTTACCGCCAGCATAGCCGGTAAAAGGTACAAGTCACGGACGAAGGAAAAAGAGAATATAAGCGCCATCAGGGCAACAAGTTTGTATCTGGGGTCCCATCGGTGCAGGGGCGTGTCCAGGCGCGCGAATTCGTCAAGCTGGAGATTCATAATCGTCAACCCTCCAACAATTCCGGTTTGACCCTTTGCAGGAACAAAGCCACCAGAGCGGTAAATATTCCTTCTAAAATCATTAACGGTATATGCGCCAGGGTCAGTGCGTAGATGCTGGCCCGCTCGGCTTCTGCATCGATATTGGCGGGCATGGTGGTGAGGATGATGACAAAGACGGAAACGGCTCCTATTCCTATGGCCAGTGACCCGCCCAGGAATCCGAACAATCCGGTGACGGCCCGGCTTTTACCGCCGAACACCAATCTGAGCCGGAAAAGGAAATATGCCAGAAGTGCGGGCACTCCCATGATAGTAGCATTCACCCCCAGGGTTGTCAATCCGCCGTGCTGGAACATGACAGCCTGGAAGAAAAGGCCTATGAGTATTGCCGGGAAGGCGTAATAGCCCAGCACTACACCCAGCAGCCCGTTCAGCACTAAATGCACGCTGGCCGGGGGGATAGGAATGTGCACCCAAGATGCCACCAAAAAAGCGGCGGTAAGTAGGGAGGCCTTGGGAATGCTCTCCCGGGGGTTTTCCATGCGGTTGATTTTACGCAGGGAATACCAGGTGGCGACGCCCGCCGCGGCATATCCCCCGGCGCAAACGGCTGTGGGAAGGATTCCGTCCGGAATGTGCATCAGCTTTTCCTCCTAGAAAAGAATAGGGCTGTTCCGATGAGGCCCCAGGCCACGGAGGCCGACATGATAATAATCTGCATGGTGGTGAAGCCGGTGCCTCCCGAGGCTGTTCCTTTAACACCATCTACACCCACGGGAATGTGAATTATTCCGCCGTGCCCGGCCAGACGAACCTGTACGTCCCAGGTACCGGGTTTTGAAGGATCCGGGGTAAAGGTGAAACGCCCGTTTTCGTCACATTTGCCTTTTGTCCAGGGAGTTGAAGGATTGTCGGGCGCGTATACGTTAACCTGACCCCCTCCGGCCGGTGTACCGCTATCAAATACAGCGGTAATCTCAATGGCGTTTTGGGTCTGATATTTAACATCCAGGCCGTGGGCCAGGGCGGTACCGGGCAAAACCAGCAGGCAAATGATTACGATTAAAAATGCTATCCTTTTCATGGCTAACCTCCGGTGTAAAATAAGGACTCATACCTCGCCCATTACGGGGTAAGGATGAGGTCGAAACATGTTACAGAACTTCGCAGTGGCTGTGGCCTTCTCCCACATGGCCCAGGGTAGGCAACATTTTTTGAAGCTTTTCAAAGTCCGCAGGGGATAGCTTTTCTTTCAATCCGGCCATATCAATGTCCAGTGTGCCGCTTTGGGCCAGGGCTGCAAAAGGTTCAAATCCCACTGAGCCTGTGTTAAGTTCATCACCGGCGGGGGTGCCCGCGTCACCAAAAATATGATCGAAGTGGAATGTCATTTCCAGGTCCGCTGTTCCGCCTTCCTGAAGGAAGCCTTTGCGTTCGTCGCCCACGTATTCCCCGGCGGCGTATTTGTATTCCGTTTCATCTTTAATGGTAAAATCGACAGTTTTGCCTTCCTTGGCAGCTTTGCCCATTATAACCAGGCTATAGCCTTTTGCGGGACCTTCCGGCGTTTTAAGCATACTCCAGGATATGGCGTTATAGTGTCCGGCCGGCGCGTCCTTGTGCTCGCCCACAAGAATGGGTGGGGCATTATTGTCCCCCTCGGCCAAATCCACCGTGTGCGCTCCCTGTAGCGTTATTTTCGTTTTTGCAGCGACTTCGCCGCCCTTTTCTGCCTCATAGGGAGGGTCGGACTGGTAGCCGGTTACCTCCGTAAGGTTGACATAAACGTGTTCGAAGGACAATGTCCAGCCGTCCTTGGAAACAAACCCCTGGCGGATGAAATCCTCACCATTTGCTCTAAACTGCATTGCGCCAACCTGTTCAGACTGCTTTTCATTTTCCTTGTTTTCGGTTTGCCTACCGGAGCCGCAGCCAGCGACCAGTAAGGAGATGATCAGCAGTATGGTCGTGGAGGCAATAATAGCCCTTTTCACAATATTCCCCCCTTGTAAAAATTTGTAATAGAATAAAAAAAGATCACAAGGCTCTCCTCTCCAGCGGGAGAAAGACCTCCGTGATCTTTATTTTCGGTATATGATTGATTGTTTGAAATGACCTGATTTATGTAGAGTAACGACTAACGCTTAACGGGGGCAAGACCTTCATGATCTAATTAGAACCCCGAGCATTTATTCAGTAAATTCTAAATAAACTTATAACACATATACTGTCTGGAGTCAAGTTAAATGAATTTTTACCTGGATAA
>CBEULQ010000029.1:0-12328 GCA_965543975.1 uncultured Desulfocucumis sp.
ACCTTTATTTATTTAGAAGCTACTTTAATTAAGAAAAAGCATTTTAAAATGCAATATGTCAGTTGGCAAAGGTCCTCAACTGTAGTCATTATTATGCTAATTTTCGACAAATATAAACATTATCAGAAATAAAGGAGGTATTCGCCAAAACGGCAATATACCCCCTTTATTTATATATTTCTTTTAATTAATTGACCATAGGGGTTACAATACATTATATTAATAAGGAACTGTAATTTGTTGCATATTCCACGCACTCCGCACATTATCATGAAAGTCGAGCTACCATCATGAGCAATGTCACCGTCAGCCAAACTGACTATATCCTCCTTCTCTACAGCCTGTCCTTCATTATACTGGCCGCAGCAAACTTCATTATAAATAGGTCGGCAAGTAAACCGCCGCAGTGGTTTTACCTCATCATATTCGGTGTTTTCTACGGGTCGCACCTGTGGCCTGTTATGATTAAATATCTTCTGGGAGAAACCAGCTCTTTCAGCATCGCCTCATCTGCCTTTTTGATAATATCCTTTTTGTCCCTGATGGAATTCGGCCGAACGGGAACAGCCGCCATACCGGGCAAAAGCCGGGGCAAATGGGTATATATTCCCGCAACCGCACTGGCACTGCTGGGCGCAACTGACATTGTCCCGTGGCTGACCGCTCCAGCGAAATTAGCGCTTGGCGCGGCGGGAGGAATCTGGGCCGCCCGGGCTCTATTTCTTTTCGCCGGAACCCAAGAAGGAGCGAACCGCCGCAGGCTTGCGGCGGCAGCCGTTTCAATAGCGTTAATAGCCTCCAGCGCCATTGTTGTCACCCCGCAGTCCTATTTAATGTCCGGCAATATATTCAGCGGACAGGCTTTCAGATACTCAGCCGCAGTACTGCTGCAGGTGATTCTTGCCCTAACTGCAGCTATATCACTGTGGGGGTATTCACAGACCCAACCCGTTAAGCTAGCGGGAACAAGATATAACAAAATGCGTAAAAATAACCTTGGGTTGATGGTGGTATCCCTGGTCCTGGCCCTGTCCGCAGGATGGCTGGTTACCCAGAACCTTGGCAACCAGGCCATAAATGACCTGATTCGGAACAACGAGGACCAGGTTAACCTGCTGTCCAGCCACCTGCTGTTAGAACTTAATGAAACTGAACACGCGGTAAAAGCCATAGCCGGTTCCCCCTGGATTGCCCCGGCATTGATAACCCTGGAGAAAGAAGACTTAGATAGAGCCAATTCGGTATTGGACCGCTACAAAAAGTCAATGGGGGCATCTGACTGCTACCTGCTTGATATGAAAGGGAAAACCATTGCCTCCTCAAACCGGAATTCACCCACCAGCTTTGTGGGCAAATACTATAATTTTCGGCCTTATTTCCAACAGGCCGCCGCCGGGGTACCGGGCCGTTATTTCGCCCTGGGCGTTACTTCCCGCAAGCGTGGGTTTTACGCAAGCTCCCCGGTACTTGACGGTAATAATCAAATCATCGGTGTAGCCGTGATTAAAAAAACCATCGGATCAATTGAGGAACACTTCCAGAAATATTCCCACTGTTTTTTTATAAATCCCCAGGGGCTGATTTTTCTAACCAGCAAACAGGACCTGCTGCTTAAAAGCCTGTGGACCCTGACTCTCCGGGAACAACAGGAGTTGAAGCAATCACGCCAGTTTGGGAATGGCCCTTTCTCACCAATCCTGGACTGGGAGCCCCGGAACAACGAAATGATAGCTTTCAACGGGCAGCATTTCCTGGTAAGCCGCTTTACTATTGACCGGGAAGGATGGTCAATAGTACTGCTGTCCCCCACTCACCTGATCAGCGCCTACAGACTATACAGCATAGCTATAATTCTTATATTCTGCGTACTTATAATAGTATTTTTCCTGGCCTTGCGCTTTGCCAGGGAATCCGAGGCAAGAATCGCCACCTCCGAAAGACACTACCACAGCCTGGTGGAAGGTTCCCCCAACTGCGTCATCCTTTTCGACACCGAAGGCAGGTTGTTAAGCATCAACCAGGCGGGGCTGACAGCCATGGGATGGGCCAGGGAAGAAGCCAGGGGCAAAATGTTTAGCGAAATATGGCCCGAGGCAACCCGCCCGCTGGCCATTGAAGCCATCCGCCGGGTATTGGAAGGCTCCAGCTACACCTTTGAGGCCGAATACGTCCGCAACGACGGCCGGAAAATAATGTGGAGCGTGGCCCTGACCCCTGTATATGGCGAAGATGGAGCAGTTTGCCATATGGTGGGTATATCCACCGACATTACCGAGCGAAAACTGGCCGGGGAAAAACTGCTGGTTGCGCATCAGCAGCTACTGGATATAATCGAGTTTCTACCGGACGCCACCTTTGTTATAAACAGCGAAAAGAAAGTAATAGCCTGGAACCGGGCGCTGGTGGAAATGACCGGCGTCTCCAAAGCCGATATAGTGGGCCGGGGCGACTATGCCTACTCTGAGCCGTTCTGGGGACACAAAAGACCTATACTTATTGATTTAATCAACCCGGAAAACAGGAACGATGAAAAGCTATACGACTTTGTCGAACGCAAGGGAAATACCCTGTATACAGAGGTTTTCGTACCTTACGTATTCAACGGTAAAGGGGCATACTTAAGCGCCACGGCTTCACCGCTATTTGACCGGTACGGAAACACCGTAGGAGCCATCGAATCTATAAGGGACATCACCCAACGCAAACAGATGGAAGAACAGTTGAAATACCTGGTGCTGCACGACCCGCTGACAGGACTGTACAACCGGGCATATTTCGAGCAAGAAATGAACAGGCTGGAGAGTGGCCGCTACCATAAGGCGGGTATTATCATCTGTGACGTTGACGGGCTCAAACTTATAAACGACACACTGGGCCACGACGCGGGAGACGACCTTCTGATATCAGCAGCCGGCGTAATCAGGGATTCTTTCCGCAAAGGAGATATGGTGGCGCGAATAGGAGGAGACGAATTCGCGGTGCTGCTCCCTGATGCCGAGGGGAAATCCGTGGAAAAATCCTGCAACCGCATCCGGGAAACCATAACCAGGCACAACGAGATGAGGCCCGAACTGCCCTTAAGCATTTCCATAGGTTTTGCCGTTGCGAATAACACGGCCAACATGACAGAACTGTTTAAGGAAGCGGATAACAACATGTACAAAGAAAAACTGCACCAGGGCAAAAGTGCCCGGAGAACCATAATCCGTACTTTACTCAAAGCCCAGGAAGCAAAAAACAAAGCCGCCAGGGAACGCGGCGAGCGTTTACAGGACTTGGCTGAGCATCTTGGCCGGGCTGCCGGGCTGCCGGAACAGAGCATTGCGGATCTGCGCCTGCTGGCCCAACTACATGACATAGGCAATGTAGGTATTGCGGACAACATTCTTCTAAAACCCGGACCTCTTACAGCCGATGAAACTAAAGAAATGCAGAGACATTGCGAAATAGGCCATAGGATTGCGCTCTCGGCCCCGGAACTGATACCCGTAGCCGATTGGATTTTAAAGCACCACGAATGGTGGAACGGGCAGGGTTATCCCTTTGGTGTGAAGGAAACGGAAATTCCCTTGCAGTGCCGCATAATGGCCATAGTGGACGCTTATGACGCCATGACTTCACAGAGACCTTACCGCAGACCCGTTTCACATAATGAAGCGGTGGCTGAAATAATCAACCGCTCGGGAATCCAGTTTGACCCCGAACTGGTCAAGGTTTTTGTGCATATGATGGAAACCCAAAACGAGATATATGCATGATTACCGCTGCTTCCCGCCGTCTTTCCAGCTCCACATTTAAGCAACTTCGGATCGTGATCATCGTTGGAAGCATAATAAACCGCGCATCGAAAAACGTACAGCATACAGCATAACCCGCAATTTATATGAAAAAAATGACTCATGCAAAATAAATACCAATTGAGAGAAATATTTTATAATACCCTATTGACAGCTTCAAAATTTTACCCTAATATAAAGGTCAAAGATGGTCAAGGTTAGATCAAAAATTTCATACTTAATTCAAAGGGAGGTATTACGATGGGCAAAACAGTCGGCATTGATCTTGGCACCACCAACTCGGTGGTAGCAGTAATGGAGGGCGGAAAGCCCACCGTTATTATAAACGCTGAAGGCAGCCGCACCACCCCCTCGGTGGTGGCATTCAAAGAAGACGGGGAAAGGCTGGTGGGCCAGGTGGCCCGGCGCCAGTCCGTACTGAACCCGGAAAATACCCTTTACTCGGTAAAACGATTCATCGGCCGCCGCCACCCGGAAGTGGCCGAAGAGCGCAACCTGGTTCCTTACAAGGTGGTCAGCGGCCCCAACGACGCGGTTAGGTTTGACCTGAGGGGCAAACAGTACGCACCGGAGGAAATTTCCGCCATGGTGCTGCGCAAACTGGTGGAGGACGCTTCCAAATACCTGGGTGAAAAGGTTACCGACGCGGTGATTACCGTACCCGCGTACTTTAACGATGCCCAGCGGCAGGCCACCAAAGACGCCGGCAGGATCGCCGGACTGAATGTGCTGCGTATTATCAACGAGCCCACTGCGGCCGCACTGGCTTACGGCCTGGACAAAAAAACCAACCAGACCATCCTGGTGTTCGACCTGGGCGGCGGAACATTTGACGTGTCCATACTGGATGTGGGAGACGGCGTATTCGAGGTCAAATCCACCAACGGCGACACCCATCTGGGCGGCGACAATTTCGACAAGTCAGTGGTGGACTGGCTGGCAGAAGAATTCAAGAGAGACTACGCCATTGACCTGCGCAACGATAAGCAGGCACTGCAGAGGCTGACCGAGGCTGCGGAAAAGGCCAAGATTGAGCTTTCCACCACTATGGAAACCCAGATCAGCCTGCCCTTCATCACCGCCGACGCCAGCGGGCCTAAACATTTGGAGGCAAAGCTGTCCAGGGCCAAATTTGACGATATCACCAGCCATCTGGTGGAGCGCTGCCGGGGCCCTGTAATGGCCGCCCTGGCCGACGCCAAGCTCAGCGAGAAGGATATTGACGAGGTCATTCTGGTGGGAGGCTCCACCCGGATACCGGCGGTGCAGAAACTGGTTCGCCAACTCACCGGCGGAAAAGACCCGCACCAGGGAGTCAACCCCGACGAGGTGGTGGCCATAGGCGCCGCCATCCAGGGAGGCGTGCTGGCCGGTGAGGTCAAAGACGTGCTTCTGCTGGACGTCACTCCGCTGTCCCTGGGAGTAGAAACCCTGGGCGGCATAATGTCAAAAATTATCGAGCGCAACACTACTATACCGGTGCGGCGCAGCCAGGTATTCTCCACCGCCGAAGACAACCAGCCCGCCGTGGACATCCACGTGCTGCAGGGAGAAAGGGAAATGGCCAGGGATAACCGCTCCCTGGGACAGTTCAAGCTGGAAGGAATACCGGCAGCACCCAGGGGGGTGCCGGAAATCGAAGTAACTTTCGACATCGACGCCAACGGCATACTAAAAGTAAGCGCCCGGGACAAGGCCAGCGGCAAGGAGCAAACCATCACCATCAGCGGTTCCACCAGCCTGGATCAGGGTGAAATTGACAGGATGGTCAGGGAGGCGGAAACCAACACCGCCGAGGATAAAAAGCACAAACAAGAGGCCGAGGCCCGGAACGAAGCCGATTCCCTGGCTTACCAGGTAGACCGGCAGATTAAAGACCTGGGCGATAAAATTCCCGTGCATGAAAAGTCGCGCATAGAGCAATTGCTTAACGACCTAAAGGAAGCCCTCAAAGAAAACGCACCGGTTGAACGAATCCGCAGCCTGCAGAGCGATCTGCAGCAGGCGGCCTACTCCCTCTCCCAGGCGGCATACCAACAAGGGAACGCTGCAGGTTCCGGATGCAGCGGAGGGAACTGCGCAGGCGGCAAAAAGGACGATGATGTGGTGGATGCAGAATTTGAGGAAAAATAATTCTTTGAAAGAACACGGGCAGGGGCAAAATTTTTCCCCTGCCCGTCAAATAGAGATTTGGTAATAATATATAAGTATTAATATACTTTTCAATATTCTGGTGTTTAACGGAGGTTTTTTCTATGAACAAACAGCCCGAATGTGACCAGGCAATGGATGAAACAAACGCACTGCGCCGGGAACTGGCTGAAGAAAAAAACCGACACCTGCGTACCCTGGCCGACTTTGACAACTACCGCAAACGGGTGGAACGGGAGGCCGAGGCCAGTTCCATCCGGGGCAAGAAGGAGCTCGTCAGGGATTTGCTATCCGTGCTGGACATAATTGAAAAGGTTCCGGCACAAGTACAGGACGAAAAGATACGCCAGGGACTATTGCTGGTGCAGAGACAGTTCCGGGACACCCTGGGCCGTCACGGGCTGGAACGGGTGGAAAGCCTGGGCAGGCCATTCGATCCCTCCGGACACGAAGGAATCGGATATATTCAAAGCAACACCTGTCCTCCGGGCCACGTGGCCGAGGAACTGTCCCCTGGCTACCGGTTCGGGGGCGATCTGCTACGTCCGGCCAGGGTGCTGGTGGTTAAAGGAAACGGCAGGTGATTATATATGGCTGTAGCTTTTCAGGATTATTACGAAACACTTGGAGTCAGCCGCAATGCCACGGAAAAGGAAATTAAGACCGCCTACCGCAAAATGGCCCGTCAGTGGCACCCCGATCTGCACAGCGGCAAGGACAAGGAACAGGCGGAGGAAAAAATTAAACAGATCAATGAAGCCTACGAAGTACTTAGCGACCAGGAAAAGAGGGCCAAGTACGACCGCCTTGGCGCCAACTGGCGGGCCGGTCAGGACTTCACCCCTCCCCCGGACATGGAAGGATTCCGTTTCTATACCGATGGCACAGGCGGAGCCGGCGGTTTCAGCGACTTTTTTGAGATACTTTTCGGCGGTCCAGGCGGGTCCCCCTTCGGCCGGTCCGCCAGGAGCGCCCGCAGGGGTCCCCTTCGCGGCCAGGACGTGGAAAGCGAGCTGGAACTAACCCTGGAGGAAGCCTACCGGGGAGGCGAAAAGAACATACAGCTTTCCACCCGAGAGATGTGCCCTGTCTGCGGGGGAACGGGATATGACGGCAATGGCTTCTGCAACCGCTGCGGGGGCACCGGAGGAAGCACCTCCAGCAAAACCATTACGGTTAAAATTCCGCCGGGGATACAGGAGGGCAGCCGTATCCGGCTTAAGGGCCAGGGCGGCGAAGGTCTGGGGGGCGGTCCCAGGGGCGATCTTTTTATGAAGGTGAAGCTGGCCCCGCACCCTGTATACAAAGTGGATGGCTACGACCTGGAAACGGAGATCACCCTTCGGCCGGAGCAGGCGGTATTGGGAGACCAGGTCACAGTCCCCACCCTGGACGGCCCGGTAAACGTAAAGGTTCCCCAGGGCACCCGGGCCGGAAAGCGCCTTAGGCTCCGGGGCAAGGGGCTTACCCGCAAGGAGGGCCGCGGCGACCAGTACGTGCATATAAAGATAGACATCCCGGACAGCCTGTCGGAGAAGGAACAGGATCTCTACCGGCAACTGGCGGATCTGAGGAAAGGGGTGTAAGTTTATGAAGAAATATTTCATACAAATATATTGTCACACCCCGTCAGTGGATGCAGAAGACAACTGGGTGGACGTGACCACCCTGGGAATACACCCGGACATGGCACAGCATCTGGCTGAGCTGGGCATTGTGGAGCTGTACGACAGCCACATACCGCTGCGCCAGGTGGCCCGCCTGCAAAAAGTACTGCGGCTGCGAAGCAGCCTGGGCGTCAACCTTCCGGGTGCGGCCATAATAACGGATCTATTGGAGCGACTGGAAAGATTGCAGGAAGAACTGGAAAGATTGAGAAGGAGGTGAACTCCGGCAAAAAGAGCCGGGGATAAACATGGACATCAACCGCTTTACCGTTAAATCAAGAGAAGCTCTGGGTTCGGCGCAGCAGTTGGCAGCCTCCAGGCATCACCAGGAGGTAACCGGTAAACACCTGCTGCATGCCCTGCTCAACCAGGAGAGCGGAATTATTCCTCGTTTCCTGGAGCACGCCGGGGTCAGCACCACGTCTGTCATTTCCAGGACAGAAGAACTATTAAAGAAAATACCGGTGGTAACCGGATACGAAGGCTCTCTGCACATGGGCACGGCCATGGCCAGGGTACTGGCCCGGGCGGAAAAAGAAGCCCGGGACATGAAGGACGACTACGTCAGCGTGGAACACCTTCTGCTGGCCCTGCTGGAGGAGGGTGAACCGGAGACCAGGGAAGCTCTGAAAAAATCCGGACTTACCCGGGACGCACTGCTCAACTCTCTGAGAGCGGTACGGGGCAACCAGCGGGTAACCGGGGAAAACCCTGAGGAAACATACGAAGCCCTGGAAAGGTACGGACGGGATCTCACCAGGCTGGCAGCCGAAGGAAAACTGGACCCGGTAATAGGCCGGGACAATGAAATCCGCCGGGTAATGGAGATACTCTCCCGGCGCACAAAAAACAACCCCGTGCTGATAGGTGAGCCCGGGGTGGGTAAAACCGCCATCGTGGAAGGACTGGCCCGGCGAATAGTGGCCAGGGACGTGCCGGAAGGTCTTAAAGAAAAGATGCTTGTGGCCCTGGACATGGGCTCCCTGGTGGCGGGGGCCAAATACCGGGGTGAATTTGAGGAGCGCCTGAAGGCGGTGCTGAAGGAAGTACAGCAGTCCCAGGGCAGAATCATACTTTTCATCGACGAACTGCATACCGTGGTGGGGGCCGGGGCCGCCGAAGGAGCCATGGACGCGGGCAACTTATTGAAACCCATGCTGGCCCGGGGTGAACTGCGCACCATCGGCGCAACCACCCTGGACGAATACCGCAAACACGTGGAAAAAGACGCCGCGCTGGAAAGACGGTTCCAGCCGGTAATGGTAAACCCTCCCTCTGTGGAGGACACCATTTCCATATTGCGGGGGCTAAAAGAACGTTACGAGGTGCACCACGGGGTGCGCATTCAGGACGGCGCCCTGGTGGCCGCGGCAACACTCTCCGACCGCTACATTTCCGACCGCTTCCTGCCGGACAAGGCAATTGACCTCATGGATGAGGCGGCGGCCAGGTTGCGCACGGAAATTGACAGCATGCCCACCGATCTGGATGAAATCACCCGGCGCATCATGCAGCTGGAGATTGAGGAAGCGGCATTAAACAAAGAAAAGGACCGCTCATCCCAGGAGCGGCTGGAAAAAATAAAACAGCAACTGGCTGATTTACGTGGGGAAAGCGACGCCATGAAAGCCCAGTGGCAGGTGGAAAAACAGGCCATTTCCCGGGTGCGCCAGTTGAAGAAGGAAATGGAGGAAACCCGCCAGGAAATAGAGCGGGCAGAGCGGGACTACGACCTGAACCGCCTGGCGGAGCTTAAATACGGCCGTCTCAACGATCTGGAGCGCCGGCTTAAGGCCGAGGAGGAACTGCTGGCCGGCAAACAAAAGCACGGTATGCTGCTAAAAGAAGAAGTTGAGGAAGAAGACATCGCCCGGGTGGTCAGCCGCTGGACCGGTGTCCCGGTAAGCAAACTGATGGAGGGCGAAAAGGAGAAGCTTATTCACCTTGATGAGGAACTGCACAAACGGGTTATCGGCCAGGACGAGGCCGTGCGCGCGGTGGCCGACGCCGTGCTGCGGGCCCGGGCGGGCATCAAGGACCCCAACCGCCCCATCGGCAGCTTCATTTTTCTGGGACCCACCGGTGTGGGCAAAACCGAGCTGGCCAGGGCACTGGCCCAGGCATTGTTTGACGATGAGCGCAGCATAACCAGACTGGACATGTCCGAATACATGGAAAAACACACCGTGGCAAGGCTCATAGGAGCCCCTCCGGGATACGTGGGCTATGAAGAGGGCGGCCAGCTAACCGAGGCCGTGAGGCGCAAGCCATATTCAGTGATACTGCTGGATGAAATTGAAAAAGCTCACCACGATGTGTTCAACGTGCTGCTTCAACTGCTGGACGACGGACGGCTGACCGACGGGCAGGGGCGCACGGTGAACTTCCGGAATACAGTAATAATAATGACTTCAAACATCGGCAGCCACGAAATACTGGCCCACCAGGAACAAGGCGGCGACTTCCAGCATATGAAGGATAAAGTGCTTGGCATATTGCGCGGTCACTTCCGGCCGGAATTCCTTAACCGGGTTGACGAGATAGTGGTGTTTCACGCCCTCAACCAGATGCACGTGCGGCAAATCGCCGGGCTGCTGCTGGAGAAACTGGCCGGGAGGGTATACAGCGGCACCGGCGTCACCCTGGGGTGGGAGGACAGCGCTTTGAACTACCTGGCTAACAAGGGTTACGAGCCCGCCTACGGCGCAAGACCGTTGAAGCGGCTTATCCAGCAGGAGGTGGAAACTCCCCTCAGCCGGATGATGGTGAAGGGCGAGGCGGCCGCCGGAGAAACGGTCAAACTATCGGCAAATGAAGGAAGAATCAACTTTGATACAACTAAAAAGGCAGCCTCCTAACTTCCCGATTGGCACCTGTCTACCGGATTTCCCGGAGACAGGTGTCCTTTTGTTAACCCGTTTATGCCCGGTATCCCTAAATCGCAACCGCCACGCAGTTGCGTCCTTTTTTCTTAGCCTCGTACAGGGCTTTGTCAGCCCTGGCCAAAAGCATCTCCAGCACTTCAGAGGGATCCCTGTCAACCTCCGGGCCATCATCAACGCTTACCAGCCCGATACTCACGGTTACGCCGATAGCTTCACCCGCTATTGTATATGCATGGGCTTCAACCGCAGCGCGAATTTTTTCAGCAAGTACGTCTGCGCCACGACTATCTGTTTGGGGCAAGAAAATGATAAACTCCTCCCCGCCGAATCTAGCCAGGACATCCGTCCGGCGAAGATTATCCCTAACTATACCCACCACAACCCGGAGGACCTCGTCCCCGGCCAGATGCCCGTAGGTGTCGTTAATTATCTTAAAATTATCCAGGTCGCATAGAAAAATGGAAATAGGATTCTCATAACGCTGGGCCATGGCAATTTCATGGGTCAATTGCCGCAGCAGGTAACGCCTGTTGTAACAACCCGTCAACTCATCGGTTATGGTCATTTGCTCAAGTTTTTTGTTAGCCTCAAAAAGCTCTTCCTGTACCCTAATCAGTTCTTTATTTTGATGCTGCAGGGCAATGTTTTTATCTTTTACCTTATTTAGAAGGCTGCGCAATTCTGTCACGTCGCTCAATGAAACTATCCTGCCCAGCAAATTTTTCTTTTCGTCCAGCAGCGGAGAAACGTCAATGGAAATATGCCATATATTTTCCCCCATTAGTGTTATATCTGTATGCAAATCTATTGATTTTTCCTTTGCAAATTGTTCAAGAAACACTGCTCTTGGCCCGCTTACGGCAGGTGAGAACAGAGTCTTTCGCATGTCCAGAATCTGTCCGGGCCGGATGTTAACCAACCTTTTGGCGCTCCTATTAAGGCCCAGCACTATATCGTCCCTGTCCAGCACAATTATTCCCGTGCTCATGCTGTCAATTACCTCTTGCCGGGCTATGTTGACGATCTTGAACAGGTCGTATTTTCTAATCGCCATAATAAAACAAACGGCTGAAACTATAATACCCGTGGAGGTAAATCCCGGGATAACACCAAACATAGGAAAAACAACCACATTAATCACAAGGTCGGCCAGAGAGAATAAAAGCAACAACACCACGCCCTGTATGCACAATGACAACTGCTTTTCCATAACGCTGTCGGGAATGAATTTCATCGTTTTTAACATAAGCCCGGTGGACATTACAAGGTAAAAAACATTCGATACCACGAACAACCAGAAAAAGGGTCCATATGTGCGTACGGACCAATCTACCTCAATCGGCCGGGTAAACAAAAAGTGCCACGGGTTGGTCGTAACAAGTATTGAACACAAGACCGCCGGCACCAATAAAAGGTAAATAATTGATTTTTTTAACGTTTTCTTAATTAATACCAGGGAAAACATCAGCCAGCCAAAGCCCAGAAAGCAGAGCCCGACAAAAGCGACATTCAAAAAAAACCACTGATACCCACGCTCAGGAACAACGTTGATAAGAAAATTACAGGCCGGCCAGAGCATCATCAGGGAATGAAAGGCCAGATAGGCTTTGTGCAGTGTTGTAATTTTGCTGGAGGCCAGTACATAAATGAACAGTATCA
This sequence comes from uncultured Desulfocucumis sp., assembly GCA_965543975.1. Taxonomy (GTDB): domain Bacteria; phylum Bacillota; class Desulfotomaculia; order Desulfotomaculales; family Desulfocucumaceae; genus Desulfocucumis. The sequence goes on from CBEULQ010000029.1 coordinate 12,160, forward strand.
ATAGGGATATGAAAAGGATAAAATCAATCAATTCCGGATTCACAGGTAACCACCTTAATTACACATTACATCTCATACCATAATTCTCCAATAAATTAATATATCCTGCTTGTTTTTAACATTCTGAAAGTAAATTATGTTATACTAAGAAAACTAATACCGCCAGGAT